>NZ_WKZK01000039.1:0-45217 GCF_009680135.1 Eubacterium sp. BIOML-A2 | reverse complement strand
GAAGTAAATACAGTATAATGTCCATGAGCATTGTCTCCTTGGTTTAAGGTTGGTTTGGCGATTGACATTATACCAGAAAAAGGGAGGTCAATGCTCTTTTTATTGCAAACTCCCATAAAATCAAGGTTTAACAATAAAAAAAGGTAGTGAAACTTGACACTACCATCCATAAACGGGAGGATTATATATGGAAAGAACCATCGAAAATTTAAAAGAAATGATTCGTGCAGGTAGAGGAATTATTCCTGCAGATATTGCCATTAGAGGAGGCCTCCTGGTTAACGTCATGACAAGCGAAATCTATCCTGCAGATGTTGCTATTTACAAGGATATGATTACGGCCGTCGGGAATATTGAACACTATATGGGATCTGAGACAAAAGTCATTGATGCGACCGGAAAGTACCTGGTTCCCGGGCTGATTGACGGACATATCCACAGCGAATGCAGCAAACTCAGCATCACCAGCTTTGCAAAAGCCGTGGTCCCCTGCGGCACAACTAGCATCATATCCGGACTGGACGAGTACATTTCCGTATCCGGGCTGGACGGACTGAAGGAAGTGCTGGCGGAAGTAAAGAAAAGTCCGCTCAAAGTATTCTGGGGTGCACCGTTCAAAACCCCATATACAATTCCGGAATCTACGGTAGCCTTCAACATTAAAAAGGAAGTTCATGCACAAGTGCAGCAGTGGCCGGAATGCTTCGGGGTATGGGAAACCGTGAGGGAATTTCTTCAGGAAGAAGACGAGGATACGCTGGGCGCAATTGAACAGGCATTTAAAAACCGCCTCCCTGTTTTCGGATGCGCGCCGATGGCCAGGGGGAAGGACTTAAACGGTTATCTCTGCGGCGGCGTCCGTCTGGACCATGAAAGCTATGACCACGAAGAAGTTGTGGAGAAGATTCGGAAAGGTATGCATATGCTGATCCGTGAATCCTCTGTTACACATTTTCTGGCGGAAAATATCCGCGCGGTCACGGAAGTCAACCCTCTGATGGCTCGCCGTGTCAGCTTCTGTACGGACGACGTAACCGCTACGGATGTGCTGGAGAAGGGACACCTGGACCATGTTGTCCGGCTGGCAATAGCCGCAGGCGTGGATCCTATGACGGCAATTCAGATGGGTACCATAAACAGCGCGGAAGCTTACCGCATCGATCATCTGGTCGGCTCCATCTCTCCCGGAAGAATTGCGGATATTCTGCTCGTAGATTCGCCGGAGGAATTCCATGTGGAGGCAGTCATTGCCAACGGCCGCCCCGCCGCGAGAGACGGCAGGCTTGCCTTTGAACTGAAAGCGCCGGAAAGAAGTTCTGTCCTCAAAAGTGTCTTGAAATGTAAGAAAACAACAAAAGCAGACTTTTCATACAAAACCTCCATCCAAAATGGTACAGCCGACGTACTGGCAATGGATGTCCAGGGGCCATTTGTACGCAAGAGAAGAGACGTTGTCTTAAAGGTAGAGAACGGGATTGTGCTTCCCGATCCCGAACAGGATGTGGCTCTCGTCTCCGTCCTGGAAAGGTTTGGACGAAACGGCAACCGTTCCCTCGCTTTTTGTTCCGGCTGGAACCTGAAAAAGGGAGCCATGGCTTCCTCCGCCGCACCGGATGACAATAACCTGATCGTGATGGGAGTCAGTGCAGAGGACATGTCGCTCGCCGTGAACTATCTGATCGAGCAGGGCGGCGGACAGGTCGTTGCCGCGGACGGCAAGATTCTGGAATTCCTGCCGCTGCCGGTAGGCGGTATTGCAAGCGATGAAGAACCGGAAACCATCGCAGCACAGGAAAAGCGTCTGAACAAGGCGGCGCAGGAGCTCGGCTCTACGCTGTCCGAACCACTGATGTATATGTTCTTCCTCCCGATCACCGCGATTCCGGATTACGCAATCACTGATGTGGGGCCTGTTGATTATACAAATCTGACTATTTTTGATCCGATTTTAAATCTGAGAGAACAATAGAACAGAATGTAACAGTTCAGGCTTGCCTAAACGGTTACAATAGAACAATTGTCCATAATGATTTCCAGCAAGGAGGAATATGCATGAATGAAATGAGCAAAGAGGCTCTGAAGGAACTGATCGACACAGCGGCCGGCAGAAACACCGCGGATATCGTCATCAAGAACTGCCGGATTGTTGACGTCTTAAACGGCAGTATCATTGAGGGCGATATTGCAGTGATCCGGGGATTGATTGCCGGAATCGGAAACTATGAGGGACGGGAAGAAATAGACGCAAAAGGAAAATATGCAGTCCCCGGCTTCATCGACAGCCATATTCACATCGAATCCGCCTATGTAAGCCCGGAAGAGATTGGACGCCTTCTGGTTCCCCACGGTGCCACTACCATAATCGCCGACCCACACGAAATCGTAAATGTATGCGGAATCCGAGGCCTGGATTACATGCTGCAGGCCGCCAAAGGCACTGCCCTGGATATCAAATATATGCTTCCCTCCTGCGTCCCGGCCACTCCCTTTGAACATGCAGGCGCCAATATAGATGCAGAGGCTATGAAAGGCCCGATTCAGGACGAAAGAATCCTGGGCCTCGGGGAGTACATGAACTTCCCCGGTCTGATTCATGGGTGTGAAAGCGATCTCGATAAAATTATGACCGCAAAAGAAATTGGAAAACTGATAGACGGCCACAGCCCCGGAGTCTCGGGCCGGGATCTGAATGCCTATGCCGCCGCTCTGATCCACACAGACCACGAATGTTCCACTGTGGAGGAGATGCTGGACCGCATTTCCCGGGGAATGTATGTACTCCTGAGGCAGGGTTCCGCATGCCACAACCTGAGGACTCTGCTTAAGGGTCTGACCCCTATGAACAACCGGCGCTGTCTGCTCTGCTCCGACGACCTCCAGCCCAAAACGATTCTGGAACAGGGGCATCTGGACAA
This sequence comes from Eubacterium sp. BIOML-A2, assembly GCF_009680135.1. Lineage (NCBI taxonomy): Bacteria > Bacillati > Bacillota > Clostridia > Eubacteriales > Eubacteriaceae > Eubacterium > Eubacterium sp. BIOML-A2. Next base: position 42,302 of record NZ_WKZK01000039.1, on the reverse strand, counting down.
TCATCTATCCATCTGCGTGGAGGAGGGGATCGATGCAATTACCGCGATCCGAATGGCAAGCCTGAATGCAGCGGAATGTTTCCGTCTTTACGACCGCGGAGCCATCGCACCGGGCCTACGCGCGGACATCGTACTGCTCGATAATCTGAGAGACTTCTCCGTCTCCAAAGTCTGGATTGGGGGAACCCTTGCCGCTGCGGAAGGAAACTATCTGCTTCCGGTTGAAAAGCGGGATATCTCATCGGTTAAAGGAAGCTTTCATGTGAAAGATTTTTCAAAAAACAAACTGAAAATGCATCTGAAATCGAGACATGTTAACGTAATAGACATTCTACCAGGCGGCGTAGTAACCGGAAAAGGCACTGCCAACGTCGAACTGGATGAGACCGGTGACTTTGTCAGAGACCCCGATGTGGATCTTGTGAAAATAGCCGTGATTGAGCGCCACCAGGAGACCGGAAATGTTGCCGCCGCATTTCTGCGGGGCTACGGAATCAGGGAAGGCGCAGCCGCTTTATCTGTAGCCCATGATTCACATAATATCATTACCGTAGGCGTAACCGACGAGGATATGGAATTTGCCGTACAGGAGTTAATCCGCCAAAACGGCGGAATCGTTCTTGTAAAAGACGGGCATGTCACGGAATCTATGCCCATGCCCATCGGCGGCCTGATGAGCGACCAGAGCGGGGAGTGGGTAGATGATAAATTGACACGCATTCACCAGGCCGCCCATGAAGAGCTGGGAATCAGCAGAGATGTAGAACCTGTTATGACATTGTGCTTCATGTCACTGGCAGTCATCCCGGAAATAAAGCTGACCGATATGGGCTTATTCGACGTAACAAAGTTTGACTTTATTCCTGTGGAAGCAGAATAGATGGAGGTGGCGGGGTATTGAGAGAGAAGAAGGCGATTGTTCCTTTATTCCAAAGAGGAGATATTGGGGGAATGGCTTATTCCATCACCAATAATATTGTAAACTATCTGATCGTAATCGCTACTTTATCCGGTGTCCTGGGCTGGCCGGACGAGATTGTATACGGAAGAGTCATCCCCGGAATGTCAATCGGCCTGATGCTCAGTGGCTTTTACTACGCCTTTATGGCATACAGGCTGTCTAAAAGGGAAATGCGTTCGGATGTGACCGCGCTGCCTTCCGGAGTCTCCACCCCTGCCATGTTTGTAATTCTCTACGGTGTAATCATGCCGCTTCACTACGCTCTGGAGGATCCGGAACTGGCATGGTCCGCAGCCATTGCAGCCTGCTTTCTGGGAGGTGCGGTCGAATTCTTCGGCGGTTTCATCGGCCCCTGGATGAAGAGAAAAATCCCGAGGGCTGCACTGCTCGGAACCGTCGCCGGTATCGGATTCATCTGGATGGCGACACAGGGAGTATTTGACGTATTCAGCGATCCGGTCATCGGCATGCCGATCCTGATTCTTGCCCTGATCGGCGTATTCGGCGGTTACCTGTTTCCCGGGAAGATTCCTCCGCTTGTGGTCGCAATCGTGGGCGGCATCGTCTATGCCTTCTGTCTGGGGCGGACCAGCCTTGATTTCAGCGGGATCGGCTTTTATTTTCCGAACCCGGTAAACAGCATCCAGCATCTGTTAAGCGGCTTTGCCATAGTCGCTCCTTATCTCACGATTATCATCCCGATTGAGATCTATAACTTTATCGAGACAATGGACAATGTAGAGGCTGCAAACGCCGCCGGGGACAACTATCATGTACGGGAAGCGCAGTTTGCAGACGGTGTCTGCACCATGATCTCTGCCATATTTGGAGGCGTCGTACCGAATACCGTGTGGCTTGGACATGCCGGACTGAAAAAAGCAAAGGCCGGCATCGGCTATTCCTTCATCTCCGGTCTGGTGCTGGGCCTTGCCGGACTGCTAGGGCTCTTCACCTTCCTGAGCAGCCTGGTACCGCCGGCCGTCTGTGCCGTCACTTATCTATGGTGCGCCATCGTTATGGTGTGCCAGGCCTTCAAGGACTGCAGCAAAAAACACTATGCTGCAGTCGGAATCGCCATGATCCCGCCGGTTGCAGACTACCTGTTCACGCAGATCACGGGAGCCGCAGGCCTTGCCAATGTCTGGACGGAAACACTTCCGTCAGGATACTCCGGATACACACCGGACGTCACCCAGTCCCTGCTTGATGCAGGCGTTATGTGGAACGGTGTCCCGGCGGTCAAACCCGGAGCCATCATTATCGGAATCCTGCTGGGAACCATGACCGCATTTATTATAGATAAAAAATTAAATCTGGCGGCGGTAACAGCGCTCGCAGGGGCAGCGCTCTCCTTCTTTGGCTTTATACACAGCGCGGCTCTGGGGTTCTATCCGAAATCACCTTTTATGATTGGGTATCTTTCCATGGCGGTACTGTGCTTCATACTGCATCTGGGACGGAGCAGCTGGTTTAAGGGGCCCGATGATTTCGATTATGTGTAGCGGGGGCGGGGGGCTGGTATGGGGGCCGCTGTGCGGAATTGGAATATGCCTCTCCTGGATGCGGAATCAGGGCATAAGTGCCGCTAATCAAAATCGGAGCCGGCATATTCCAATTCCCCACAGCTGGTCGCATCATGACGGGAGACACCTCCTTCTGCACGGGGGATCTTGGGCGGGGGTGGCGAATTGAGTCGTTTTGTGGAAAAGTTAGGTGCCATGACTTTTTTATTTGGATGGAATCGTTAACCGGCTCGGCCGGCTTTTTTATTGAATGGATTGTCTTGTATTTTCGCGCAATCTTTGCATCTTTCTAACTCGTCTACGTCCATCTTACATAATGATTGTATAAATTCCCCGTTCCCACCCTCACAGATGCAGCCAATGTCTGGTAATAACAATTATTGATCACGATACATTTGTGCGCGGTCGGAGCTTAACAATTCTTGAGGAATCGAACCTCACATCTGCTCTTCAATGTTCGCCAGATACGACTTGCGCTGTCGCCGCGTGACATTCACTCTGCTTCTGCTACCAAACAATCATTCCCCTATCAAATCCGTGTTCCAGTTGGTTTCCTGTAATTTATTATCCAATAGCCGTAATTCTTTAGACAGCCTGTCGATTTCTGTCTGCCAGCCACTCACAGAAATAGCAGATTTTATCTTGATTTCCGTGTTTCTTGCCCGATATGATGTCTGGCTTCCAGAATAAACAATATCTTTATATACACTAAGTTTCAGCAAAAGCGTATCTTTTTTTGCTATAAGTTCTGTTAGTGTTTCGCCATCAATTTTAGTTTCACAATTTGTCTGATTGATATGGGCGATTAAATATGTCAGACGCTCAAGTGAATTATCTAATTCCTGCTTTAGTTTTTCCGGGTCTTCTGCTGTTTGTTCTCCCTCTTGTACTAATACATTATTATTTAGACGTTTTTTTAATTGTTCGATATTCCGGTTTATATCGGCTCTCTCTTGTAATGCCTCTGCAAGTTTCATAGCATATTCCTCCTAGTCTGTATAATTTATTTTGATATTCCGTTTTGTTTCTTCCATCATAACACGATTCCAGGAACATGGAAACTTTGCTTTTAATAAAGAGAGGAATTGCATCTCCTTTTCTGCAATTGCTTAATTCATTAAAATTATATTTTCTTGCCGGTATCACGAGTGCCTGACTGTCTCTTTTATGTTATACTAAATCATATCTACCGTTTACAGGCTGTCCCATAGACGGCTATTCATATAGGAAATACACCGGCTTAATCGAGCCGCAGGCTGTTTCCTTTCACTATTATCCGGAGGAAAACAAATGAATGAGCTAAAAGGTAAAAAATTCGTTGCATCCTACAGCAGCGGAAAAGACAGCACCCTGTCCATCTACAAAGCAATACAGTCCGGCATGATTCCCATGGGTCTGATCATGACCTACAACACAGACCGTGAACGCAGCTGGTTCCACGGAATCAGCCCCCAAGTCATCCATAAACTTGAGACATCCATGAGCCTTCCTATCAACCTGATCAAAACAAGCGGGGAGGATTACGAAAAAAATTTCGAAAAAGAACTCCTGACTCAGAAATCAGCAGGAGCCGAGGTCTGTGTCTTCGGTGACATCGACCTGGAAGAACATCTGGCCTGGTGCAGCGCGCGCTGCCAGAACACCGGCCTCCAGCCATGCTTTCCGCTCTGGCAGAAAAGCCGCAGGCAGGCCGTCCTGGAATTCCTTGAGGCAGGCTTCACCCCCCACATCACCGTAGTAGACACCGAACGAATGTCCCCTGACTACCTGGGCCTGCCCCTGACCACTGACCTCATAGCCGCTATGGAAAAAGATAACATCGACGTCTGCGGGGAAAACGGAGAATACCACACCTTCGTAACAGGAGGTCCCCTCTTCAAGACGCCCCTGGACATTAAATTCTCCGCCCCTATCCCCCGCGGCAGATACCTGACCCTCGAAGTCGAATAAAACATCCCTCATTCCATAATATACACTAAAAGCAGGCTATATCTCCCGGCAAGCCAGCCCCATCAAGCCGACATTCACCGTGGAATTCATCAGAATTCCACGGTGAATGTCGGTGGTTCCATATAAGAGTCCGATTTTGATATTAGAGGGCGTTAGCAAATGGCCCGCAGCCAAAATGCCCGTATGTGTCCCGCCGTACCTTCCCCGGCAGACTTTCAGCAGGCGGCCCCTTTCCCAATGCCCTCCCATGAAAATATATACGTTTAAAAAATCCCATGTTTTATCTGAATCCGGTTCATCTTTTCCCCAATCGGTTTGATAGTCAGCATCAGGAATACTACATTAGATACACAGTACGTAATCGTGACCGGCACCGCAGTTGCAAGCGCCCCCAGATACCTGTACCAATTCCAGCCTCCCTCAAGGCTGAACACTGTCCAGATATCCATAAGCCCTGAATAAGCGATACCTGAGAATATCCCGTAAAAAATCAGCGGCATACGGTGACGAAGAAGTGCCCGCAGCCCTGGGAATCCTGCGATCATTCCGATGATTCCCCAGGAAAACATTTGGAAAGGTGTCCACGGCCCCTGCCCGAAAAAGATATTGGAAACAACTGCCGATAGCGAACCTACCAGAAATCCGGATTCAGGCCCCATATAGATTCCTGTCAATACCACGATAGCCGTCACGGGTTTGAAAAAAGGGATCGGTCCAAAAATAAATCGTCCCACCACAGAAATTGCCGTCATCACTGCCAGCAGCACCATCCGCCGGATGCTCCCTTCCCGCTTCTCATATGCGAGATAAAAGGCACCGCATGCGATCAGTACAATCATGGCGGATACCAGATTGTATTTCCGGTCTGCCATCAGCCGGATCCCCAAAACAATCAAAAGGATAACCCCTGCCGTCAGGCAAATCCAGACTGCCACTCTTTTTTTTGTGTAAGGGAGGGTATTTTCCAGCAGATTCTCGTCTGCGTGCACGATCGTGTTTTCATTTTTTATGCCGTCACTTTCCCGCATATGCGTTTCCCCTCCTTCTGTATCCGTCCGTTCTGTCTGCACAGCTCAATGACATCCTCACAGGTCACTGCGTTCTCGTATCTCTGTCTGGAGATCCGGTTTGCCGCCGTGGTATAATAATTATTATTGCAGAAAAACTCTTCCGGAGTGTCCACAGATGTAATCTCATGGTCGAAAAACAGTCCGCACCGATCTGATACTCCTGCCGCAAATTCTACATCATGCGTGACCATTAAAATGGAAATTCCCCTCTGCTTTAATCCCTTTAAAAGCTTCTGCAACTGCATTTTTGACCATGCATCAATCCCTTTTGTCGGCTCATCCAGAAGCAGGAACCGTGGCTGAAGGAGAAGCACTTTGCCGATCGCGGCCTTCTGCTGCTCACCGCCGCTTAAGTCATAAGGATGCCGGTCCAGCAGATGACTGATTCCCATGAGCTCTGCTGTTTCTTCAATCTTTTCCTTCATCTCGGCCTCGCTGTATCCCATTACATGACGGATTTCATCATAATCCTCCCGGACAGTCATCTTAATAAAAACGGTCTGCGGATTCTGTGGAAGAGAGGCCAGATTCTTCACATATAATTCCTTACCGCTATACTTATGTATTCTTTTTCCAAATACTTCAAGCTTTCCCCTGTATGGCTTATAGGTTCCTGAAATTACGCTTAACAGAGTCGTCTTACCGGACCCGTTGCCGCCCAGAATACTGACTATCTCCCCTTCGTAAACTGTCAGCTCTACGCCTTCCAGCACATCAGGCAGATCTTTCTCATATCGGAAGCACACATCCTTCATACGCATGGTAATCTGTTTTCCATGGGTACTGTCCGTTTCCCGGTGCAGCCTTTTTATTTCATTATCATAATATTCTTCCAGAAAGCTTCTGCCATCCCGTACGGTCAGAGGACATTCGGCATCCCGTGCATCCAGCCCGTGATATATCCGAAGGGCACTGGGCAGTCCCAGAAGCATTTTGTGGTCTGCGTTCAGGCATTTCAAGTCTCTCCCTGCTTCCCTTGGGGATTCCATCAGAAGCATTTTCCCTTTGTCCATAATAAAAGCCCTGTCTGCCACAGGGAAAACCTCCTCAAGGCGGTGCTCCGTCAGCAAAATCGTCAGGCCCAGATCTTTATTGATCTTCACCAGTGTATTGATGAAGTCTGAAGCCGCAATCGGATCCAGCTGGCTGGTAGGCTCATCCAGTATCAGAAGCTTAGGCTGCATCGCCATAATCGAAGCCAGGTTCAGCAGCTGCTTCTGCCCGCCGGACAGTTCCGTCGTCTTCTTCCGGTACCAGTCATCAATCCCAAAAAAGCAGGCCATCTCAGCCACCCTCCTGCGGATCACGGGCGTCGGCACACCCATATTCTCCAGGCCAAAGGCCAGCTCATGCCACACCTTATCTGTGACAGTCTGGTTCTCCGGATTCTGGAGAACATATCCGATATCACAAGCGGCCTCCCGCTCAGAGAGCTGCTTCTGCTCTACACCGCAGAACCAGATCTTTCCTGTAATATCCCCTGCAGGGGCCAGTTCCCTCTTCAAGAGCCGAAGCAGAGTCGTCTTCCCGCATCCCGACTCCCCGCAGACAACTATAAATTCCCCTTCCTGTATCTCGAATGAGACATCTTCCAGCGCCGGAGCCATCCTGCTGGTGTCCTTTGCCTGCTTTGGATAGGTAAAGGTTAGATTCTCTACTTTCAGTAATTCCATGTTACGATTCTCCTTTAGTTTCATTATCCCTGACATACAAAGCAGGGCCGTTTGTGCACTCTTTAAAATTTTAAAAACCTATTACTTTTACTAATTATAAAAAGTGTTTTCAATCTTTTTTCATAAGGCCGTCTTTGCACCCTGAAAAATCAGATTTTCGACCTCAGATATTTTCCGGTCAGTTTCCCTCTGGCCTCTATGATGCCCGGTATAAGATAAAAAGCAAAAATAATCAGATACCTTACGATATCCAGCGGCCCCCGCTGCAGCTGCGCCACATAGGGATAATAATAGAAAGCAAAGCCCCCCGCCGCAAAGCTGGCCAGGATTAAAACCGTGAAGCAGCCTATACTTCCAAGAAGAATTCCGTCTCTCCTTTTAAAACGGAACAAAGAAAAATTTGTCCGCCCATGAAGACCGTAGCCCCTGGCTTTCATCGCATCTGCCGTGTCAATAGAGTTCTCCATGGACCAGGACACTAGACTGTCAAACACGCGTATCCCGCCTTTTATCCTGTCAGGTACACTGTCCGTAGCATAAAGCCCCATCGTCTTCTGGGACTGGTTGATCTTTCGGATCTGATATTTAAACAGGGGAATAAAACGAAACGCCATAGAAAGAATCAGCCCCAGCTTAGGAATCACCTTTCCAAACAGATAAAGGAATTTATCCGTGGTCAGAACGGCACTGTAGCACCTGCACCACAGCAGGACGCTTACAATCATCAGCGATGCCGCTCCTCCATAGATAAAAGCCTCCAGCGTCACTGGATTATCATTCATGAAAAATAAAATTGTCTCTCCATTATGGACAAATATTGGATTGGTCACTGCCATTGGCACAAACAGGCAGAGCGAAAATAACAGTTCCTTAAGCGTTTTCCGAAGGCCGTTTAAGGCCCCGAAGAACAGGAATCCGCCGGCCAGTGACGCAAAAATGACCACCGGATGCCTGCTTACCATAGAAAAACAAACTACCAGAATATAATATATAAACAGCACTGCCGGATGAAAGCTTTCAAATCCATTCATGACTTATCCTTCTCTTTCTGCATATCTGCACCATTGTATTCGTTCCCTACATCTCTGCCCAGGTCACAGGTATAGATCCACTCGATTTTATCATGATTTTTCATCTCGTAGGTACTGCATCCTTTTCCCGGATAATCTCCGTTTACCCTGAACATCCATCCGGACAACTTTCCGCAGGAAAACTCGTAGAGATAATTGATCCCCTTAATATACGCGCTGCCGTATGCATTGTTCTCAATCCCCTGATACTCCATCTGAATCTTGTTGTAACGGCAGACCCGGTTCAGAATATCAAATGCCGTGTCCCCCGGCCGGAGGACATAAGTAGTTTCCGGCAGGATGACACCGTCAGAAGGCACATACTTCTCATCACGCAGCTGTGGGTCCAGCTTGTCCCAGTTATCCAGGACCGTGTCACAGCGGATACTGATGGTCACCGTTTCCGAGTCCTTTTTGATGTCCTCCATATGGGTCAGATAATACTCGTCAACAGACTGGATTTTCGTGCCGGAAGCCAGAATTGCCACCAGCAGTATCACAACACCAATCATTATAATATTCTTTTTCAAATCTTTCCCTCATTTCTCCCGCCGTTTCTACCAGTCATCATCGTCGTCATCTGTACTTATACTGTTGTCAGAATCAGGATCAGATAACATTTTTTTCTTTTTGCGGTTATTGAGCATCATAATTATAAAAATCATTACGATCAGCACAATCACTGCAGCGATACCTGCAGTGATAAGAGCTGTACGGTTTTTCGTATCTTCCAGCGCCTCTTCGCCGCTTTTTTCCTGGTCTGCTTTCAGCTCAGGCAGAGAGTTGCCTGCTTTCTCTATCTCCTCTGCAGAAACCGTCGGGGCATCCGACAGATCGAAGGTGTTACATTTTCCTTCCTTCAGGCGGCAGACAGCTTCCAGACCGTACATGGCCTGATAGCCGGCCATATTATTTCCTTCGGTTTCCTCTTTCTCTGCATCCAAACTGTGAACGATACTGCCGTCTTCCAACTGGAATTGTCTCAATCCGTCCAGCAAAGTATTGCCATTCTTTATAAACTGTTCGTCAGTATCAGGATCACGCCCCCATGAAGCCAGGGCCATCAAAGCCCAGCTGGTGCTTTCAGATGTCCGCTGCTCATAAGTGACCATACTGCCGTCTTCATGCTGCATACCGGAAATACAGGTAAATGCTGCTTCTGCCGCTTTATCCACGGTTTCTGTGACTGTCTGGCCGGTTGTTTCACTTGTAAATGTATACTGTACTTCTGAACCTGCATAAGGCGCCAGTGCGGTCAATGCCATGGAAGTCAGATCCACATCCGATGCATCTGTCTTAATCAAACCGAATCCTCCGTCTTCCAGCTGTCTGGATAAAATGGAGGTTACAAGCTTCTCTCTTGTCCATTCTGCATCCTGGGGCTCTTCCCATGCTTTGCTGTCAACAGCCATCAGCGCCCAGATGTAACCGTTGATTCCCTGCTTTCCCGGGTCTCCCCATATACTGTTCCAGATGCCGTCATCTAACAGATTAATGGAATTCCCCTCCGGATCTTTACCGAATGCTTCGGGATTTCCGCCGCACGCTTTAATAGTAATAATCATCCGGTATATATCTGACAAACGATACTTTTTTCCATTGCCTTCCGTATCCTGATATAATTTTTCCACCACGTCCTGCAGCCTGCTCAAATATGCAGCCTGGTTATCTTCTACACCCATTCTGCTGATATTAAAGGCAATCCAGTCACTGCCGCCCTCTCCTGCACCATCCAGCAGATCTCCGGCTAAAATCTGATTTTCACCGCCATTCGCATATTTCCAGTTTAAAATCATATCCTGCATCCCACGCAATTCTGCCACTGAGTTCTCAGCCGCGTAAGCGGTTACTGTCCTCGGATAGGCGGCGGTAACCGCTGCTGCCAGGAGCAAAAATACCGCCAGTACTTTATGCAGCACCCTTTTTTCTATATTTCTATACATTCTATTCATCTTTAGAACACTCCCTCTTTTTTCAAAAGCCATTAAAAATGAACTCTCTTTTCCTTTCGCTTGTGTGCTGACTTGCGAAGAGCAACAGCAAACGTTCCTGTCGTTACCATACATACAGCCAGGATGATTCCAAGAACCAGCAGGAAACGCTTCCGTGCCGCTGTCTTTTTTTGTTCTGCTGCAAGATTCGCTGTCTCTTCTGTATTTGTTCCGTCCAGTTCATCCTCCAGCCAGGAGGGAAGCCCTCCATCCTGGTCATCGTTATCATCTACTCCCACACCGGCCTCTGCTGTCTCTTCTTTGTTCTCTTTATCTTCTTCCCCGCCGGATGTTTCTCCGTTCTCCGTCCCTGAGCCGCCATCCCCGTTGTTCTTATTGGCCTCTTGCAGCGTTTTGTCATTCGTTGGAATTTCCTCCGGTGTGTCATTATTATCTACCTCAGGAGTTTCCAATGCTGCAAATGCTGCCTCGGCATTCTCCAGTACAGACAGGTTGGTGATTCTTCTCTGCTCATCCGGTGTCAGGTTATTGTAGGCACTGCGTGCAGCCTCCAATTGGGGACCGCTTGTCTGGCTTACCGTTCCGATCTGGTCGATCATTTTTATTACCTGCTGGATAGCTGACAGCGATTCGTAGAGAATTGTCGCTGCTTCCAGCATGTCGTAATTGTGTACAAGCTCCTGCTGAGCCCCGGACAGCCCATTATAGGCGCTGATTGCAGCCATAATAACATTACGGCTTTCCAGTGTCACATCTCCTATTGCTTCTATCATTTCAATTACATTCTGTGCCACTGTAAGGTTCTGGTAGGTTGCTATTGCATTTTGAAGAACCGGATAATCATTCACAAGGGCCTTCTGGTCATCTGTCAATTCGTCATATGCCCTCTGAGCCTCTGCTATCACATCCCATTTGTCCATGGTAATGTCCCCGATTGCCGCGATCATCCCCGCAACAACAGATGCACACAGCTTATTGTATGCCGCTTCTGCCTCGGTCAGTTTTCCAGGATAGCTGACAAGTACTTTCTGGTTTTCTGTTAGTGCATCGAATGCATTTCGGGCCGCATCAATGGCCTCTTTGCTGTCCGCGGTTACTTCACCAATTGCTTCAATAAGTTCGTCAACTATAGCAGCCATCTCCTTATCCATTTCTGTGGCCTCATACTCTTCTTCCAGCTTTTCCCATTCAGCTTCCGCATCCAGCAGTACCTGGACGTTTGTTACCAGTTCTTTCTGCCTGTCTGTTAACTTGTCGTAAGCACTTCTTGCAGTCTGAATTGACGTTTTCACATAAGGTATATATATTACCTCACCAATCTCTCCGATATAAGTCTCAACCTCCTCTGCGGCTTTCCGATTCTCATTATACTCATGCTCCCACGCTGTTTCTTCATAGTCGATATTTGCCTTCGCTTCATTCAAATGACGGGTGACCTCTTCCAGGTCAAGCGACATTAAAATATACTTTCTCGCTTCTTCAATATACTTCAGAATCTTTGTTTTTTCCTCATCACGGTACTCACTGAGATCTACGTAGTGTTCAATTTCATAGATGGCATTATCTTTAGCTGCCTGCAGCTCCCGATCATTGGACTCGGCCTTTGTTTCAACCTCGTCAATCATATTCCTTGCCTGGGTTAATGCCGCGTTAATTGTCTCAATATCCTCTGCTTCCTGAATCTGTGCCGTTCCTTCCTCAATCAGCTGCTGAATAATACTCCAGTTTTCCCCACTGTAATCTTCTGCTTTTTTATAGTTCTGAAGTGCTGAAACCGCTCCTGTCCTAAAATCATCCACCGTTATCTGCCAGCTCAGGATCGGATAGCCGTTCTGATATTCCAGGTAATCCCGGATAAAGCAGCTGCCGCCCCCGTTCAGGGCATTTAGCGCATCGTCACTGTGCAACGCGTCCGACTCCAGAAATCTTCCTGACGCTGAGAAATCTTCTGACCCGCCAACCAGGTCAATCTTCTGAGAGTCACTACGTTTCAGTGCATATAACACCTCATAATCACCCGGATTGAAATCTCCAAATATTGCCCCTGCTTTTAAGCCCGATTCATTCAGATTAACAGAACCGGAAGTGTAGCACCATTTGATACTGGATCCTGTAAAAGCACCGCCAACCAGGCCGCCTGAATTATACTTAGCAGAAATTTCTCCGCAATTATAACTTGAATAGATTTCGGATCCTCTACCGCCGACTGCCCCCGCCAAACCGCCTGCTGTATGGCTTGACTGTACAGTTCCTGCATTATAACTGGTCTGTAATCTGACAGAAGGTCCAATTTGTCCAATCAGGCCGCCTGCCGCATAGCTGATCCCGCCTTTTCCCGCAGGACCTATGACCACAGATCCGGTGTTTGAACAGTTTGATACAGCCACATTGGCCGCATAACCTACAATACCACCGGATCCGCCTCCTAAGGCCTTTATCTGATCCTGTCTGATGCTGACGCTGCTATGGCAGTTTATCATCTGGCTCTGGTTAGCTGAATCGGCTCCATACACATAGGCTGCAACCCCTCCTGCATAATCCACTTTGCCATCTGCCTGAATTGTACCCGAAACCGAAAGGTTCTGAATCACCTGGTTTTTGCCGCGCAGCTGACCGAACAGTCCCGAATAAATATCTGCCCGTTCAATAAAAAGCCCCCTGATCTGGTATCCCTTACCGTCAAAGCTTCCTGTATATGCTTTTGTATTGCCAATCGGTTTCCAGTTTTTAAAACCGAGACTGATGTCATTACACAGTTCGCCGCTGATCCCCTCTGCATCTTGCACGGTGTTTACCTGATTTGCAAACCAAGCCAGCTCACTTCCACTCGTAATCTGATAAATCCCCCGTTCACTCACTGCCGGCTCAGTCAGGGTCTTACCATCCCATGCACCTGCCTCAGGAATCTGGTCGATCACCGCATCAATACTATTTTGCCCTTCTGCCAGGCCGCTTGTAACTTCCGCAGCCGTTTTCGCCTGTGTAATCACTTCCAAGGCTTTCTCACGTGCTAAACGAATCTTAAACATCCAGAGACTGTCGTAACTTTCATCTGCACGGTAATCCGTCATTTGCTGGATAGCATCTGCCCGTAATTCTTCCAGCCTCTTATCTGCCTCAAAACCTGCAATTCTTGCATCCAGCGTATCTCGTCCGTCCCTGAGCAGCAGGCGCACCTCCTCTGGTGTCTCAGCCGCATTCATTTTTTTACGGTAATCGCTCACTACAGAATCCAGATTCTGCTTCTGCCCTTCTGTCAGATCAGGATGCTTATCAATGAGCCTGCTCCGATAATTCTCCAGCGCTATTATGCTGTTATCAATCGCTTCCATTAATTCATTATCCGCATCGATTCCCGGTTTCACTTCTTTCAGCTTTCCGCGTGCCTCCTCCATGACCGTATCCAACTCTTCCTGGTTTATAACTGCTCCCAATTTGTCCTTATAATCTTTGACTAATTTTTCAATCCGAGGATAATTTTTTCCATATTTTTTCCGGTTTGCCGCTGTCAGCCAGCCATTCAGCTCCATCAGGGAATCATCGATTGCAGACAGCAGCGCAGACGGAAGACCCTGCCATACCAACTTCGGATAACCATTGTTCTGGATATCATAGGTATCGGCCATAGTGAAGCCATTGCCTAGTTTTTCAATCATTCCCGCGCTCTTCAATTCTGCTTCCGTTAACATAAGCGCCTCACCCAGAATCTGAATGCCCCTGTCACTTGTTGCCCCAACCGGATTCAGACCTTTATCCGGAGTAGCAAGTCCATAAACGGTGCCATAAGCACCGCTGATCAGATAGCCGATAATCCCCCCCCGCCTGCTATTCATGTTATTACTAAATTGCACAGTGGAGTAGGCGTTTTCAATTACAGGCCTCGGCGGAAGTTTCTCCTGTGTCCAGTTGTCATAGCCCGCTTCTCCTACAATACCGCCCATCTGAGCACCTGTTCCGGTTCCGTATGTAGCCATATCGCCCAAGCTGTAAACATTACGTACGGCACATTCTTTTTCCGTTCCATCTGTGTACAGACCTGTCGTGGATACACGTCCGGCAATTCCGCCGGCAGTCGAATTGGCTTTTATTGTCCCGTAGTTACAGCTTGCATTGATCTCTGAACCGCCTTTAACTGCTCCGGCAATACCCCCGACGCAAATGTATCCCTGTACAGTAGCACTATTCATACAATTCGTCACCTGGGCATTTGCTCCGTAAACCAGACCGGCAATTCCGCCCACATGATTCTGGGCAAAAGCAATGATTGTAGACAGCTTTCCTTCATTGGTACAGCGCATCACTATCCCTTTACAGATTCCAACAATACCGCCTAAATTCCGGTACATAGCTTCTCCGTCCATCGTTGTCCGCGCATAATTTGTACAATTCGTAATCTGCCCGCTCTTCAGATATCCTGCGATACCGCCGCTGCCGACATATAGCTCATCGCTTCCCCCTATCAGTCCGTAATTCCCATAATTCTGCAGTACTTTTCCCAGAACTGTCACATTTTTGACATTTCCTCCGTCAATAACTCCAAAAAGCCCCGCATAACGGTGTTCGGGATCCTTTTGGGTGATTTCGGCCCGCATATAGACGACTTTCTGACCATTTCCGTCAAAGTTTCCCTTGTAGGGATTCTCTTCTGTATCTCCAATCATCGTCCAATTATGGTTCGTATTATAGTTGTTCAAGTAAATATAGTTTTCCAGTCTTCCGTTTATCTCGCCATTCCCGCGGTTTACTTCTGCTGCAAACCAGGCCAGCTCCGCCCCCGTGCGGATCAGATACGTTCCGTATTCATCCAGATCCGGAACCGTCATCGTTTTCCCGTCCCATGGATTCTCAACGGATGCGGCCTGAACCTCCGAAAGAAACGGGGAAATCGGCGTGACAGACATCGTAAATATCAGGATCAATGCCAGTATCCGTGCCAGAACCCTTTTTTGTGATTTTTTGTTTTTTTCCCTCATTTCTTCCTCCTTGCAGCTTCCTTTTATTCATAACCCCGGCATATTTGTTCTATTACAGGAAATAGATATATTTCAGACGGAACTTCTGTATGATGCTTCCATTCTTATAGATCCGATTCCAGATCTTATTTTTAAATGCATCCTGCATTTCCCGCTGTTCCTCTGTAATCTCATGGTCACTGTAGACCGCCTCCTGACGGATTCTCACGATCTCCTCATATTGTGCCGCTGTTTCTTCGTCAAACATATCCCCCACCGGTTCTCTGTAATCGTAAAGGGACGTGTTCCTTATATCCAGTCCGGCCACGGACAGAATATTCATACTGTACTCAAAGAGCGCCCTGATCGCCAGCCTTCTGTCCGCAGAGCCAAACAGCTTTTTCGTCTTCCTGCTTTTGTGTCTCTGCAGCAGGATCCAGATTAGAAATACAAGCATAACCAAGAGCATGAGACAGATTCCTGCTATTAAAACAATCTCCAGAATCAGAAGCCAGTCAATCTCGTCTTCCTCTTCTTTCTTCTGCTCTTCCTTTTCTTCCTCCGGCTCATCGGGCTGGTTCTCCGATCCCTGGCCTGAAAGCCCGGAAATATCCTGGAAATCCTCCGCTTTATCCATAGTACCTATGTACGATGGGGTAACCTCAAAGGGCAGCCAGCCAACACCGTCCTGATAGTATTCCACCCAGGCATGGGCATGAGTATCATCCAGAATATACGGTTCTCCTGCCGTCATTGCTTTGACATCCTCCGGCGTAATCAGATATCCTTCCACATAACGGGACGGGATCCCATAGTAACGGAACATCATAGCCGCTGCACTTGCAAAATGTACAGAATATCCCTTTTTAGAATAATTCAGAAATTCCTGTATGAAATCCGACCCGTTCCAGCTTCCCTCCAGCTTCTTCGTATCCGTATAATCTGCCGTCAGCACGTACAGTATATTTTGTTTCGCCTCTGCATAGTCCACATGCTTTTCACCCTGTTCTGTCTCTCCCGTATCGATAAGATCATGCAAGACAGACGTAAGTTCAAATGGGATATCCAGATAGGTAGCATAAACAAATTCATTGTAGAATTCTTCGTTTCGCTTGTATGCTTTCCCCGCTTCCGTAAGATTCTTCTCATCCAGCAGCCTGGCATCGTAGGCCGGGTATTTGGTCACCTGGTTAGAAAGCGCCTGAAATACATATTCTCGTTCTCCATTCCAGCCTCCGGCAATCAGTCCGGCATCTCCTATTTTCTGGGCATCCATCCTGGTCTGCAGATCCGCTTCTTTCACCGACTGTAATTCATATGGCACATAACAGTACTTGGAACTGCCCGCCAGGTTCCTGACCGCGACTGTATTCTTTTCTTCCGCAGCCGCCTCTTCATCCAGCGCCACTGCCGCATCTCCCAGACATTCTTGTCCGTAGAATCCCCCCTGGTGGAGCCAATAAAACAAATTTCTTCCCTCCCAGAGCTTTTCCGACGGAATATCTGTCCATCCGGTACCCGTATACTGACTGCCGGTATACCCTCTCAGGTAATAGGACTCCGGTGTTGTCATGGTCACTTCCAGTACCGGCTTATTTTCGGTTTCAAAAGATCCAAGCCCTTTAAACCGGCCCTCCGGAAGAACCTCTGCGTCCCCGCTGTAGCGTGACTCTTCCATCATAGACTTCCAGGTTTCTTTCCATCCTGCAAATAAATCATCCTCCGTAACAGTGGTCTTCCCAAGTACAATGCTGCCCCCCAAAAGCAGGAGAGCACTTCCCGCTGCCACGAGGGCGAATACCTGGAGAGAAGCCAGACGCTGTTTCCCTGCCGGAACCATCTCCCCATGCCCCCGTATCCACACGGCAAGCAGGCATAAGAAAGAACCTATATTCCATAACAGTTCCGGAGCGATCCCGACAACCATCTGCACCAGCAGAATAAACACAATCTGTATACCCAGAAGAAGTCTGTTTCCGGTCCGGACCAGATATTGCCCTAACACTGCAAGCATTCCGGACATCCAGGCCAGTGCAGCATACATGCAGGCCGTCTCCATTGTTCCCTCTGCCGCCACATAATAAGCCGGCAAAAGATAGGGATACTGCTTTCCCAGTACGTCTACCGCATGATTATATAAAATATGTATGCCGTCGTTCCAGATATCCCTAAACATCAGGACCGTAACCGCCAACAGGCCACACCATGCCGCGATCTTTAAAAAACGGGCTTTTCCCCTGCCCGCTCCGGCCAGGAGCATCAGCAGGGCAATGACTCCCTGCATACCTGCGAACAATCCCGGACTGACCGGAATCTGAAACGCCGATACCAGCCATCCTGTGCTTCCGGCCAGATACAGCCACAAAAAAATCCAGTCCACAAGATAAGCCGCTGCTCTGTTTTTCTTATTTCCCTGTTTTTCAACGCTGTACAGATGAAATGCTTTCTGTTCAGCAGCCTTCGCTTTTTTCGTTGTTTTCTCTACCATTTGCTTATCTTCCGCCACTTCTCTTGATATATTCTTAATATGCTTTCATTTACAACTGCAGTTGATTCTATATTTCTATATAAGAAAGATATTCCATCATTGTCTCAGGTCCGGTTCCAATCATGGATATCCCATCCTGCCGGTCATAACCTGCCCCGCCTTCTTCACACAGAACTTCCGTCAGCAGACACTGGTCTGCCAGAAAGCTTAATGCCGAACGGTGCTGCGGGGTAAACAGAACCACATGGGCAAACTCCAGCTGTTCACGGGTCTTCAGGTAATGTTCCGCAGCAGACATCTCATCTTCTCCCGGAACTGCTCCAAGAAGCCCCGGAAGCACAATATTCAGATCCTCATCTGTTTCAATTTCCATACTGGAAAACGTATTCTCCTCATGATTCTGCCAGCCTATCGTATGTACAATCTGCTGGCTGATCAATTCCTGGGATACCGAGAGAATTGCCTCCGCCAATGCGTCCAGACAGGACGGATCTGTCTTCTCTGTCCCTTTTATTCTTCCGGTTTCAAGCAGCAGCAGTATCGTGTTCTGAATCGGCAGGCCATAATCTCGTACCATAAGACTATCGAACTTCTCCGTCAGCTTCCAGTGGATCTGCCGGATCCGGTCACCCGGCTGATACTCACGAACCGCAAATGTCTCTGACGGATCATATCCCGCCTTTTTCATGGAGTATTCATCACTGTCCAGATTTGCATTTTCCCCATAGGCAATCTGCGTTTCCACAGAAAATGTACGCGGGGCAAACATCGTCAGCGCCGAAATCTCACGGCCTAATCGGATGCGGAACCGGAACAGGCCGAAGGGATCAAAAAGTGTAAGCTGCCGCAGCGTCAATCTCACCCGGCCGGAATGCCGGCTTTTTATCTCTATTTCCGTTGCCGCACGCATCTTTCCTGGTGCCGCCATCCGCAGCGTTGTATTCTCAACTTCTCCGGTCAGCAGATTCTCGCAGCTGACCCTGCACAGCAGGCGGTCGGCCGGAAGAAAGCTGGTATTCGTAACAATCACCTGGCCGGATGCCGCGGCTCCTTTTTCACTGTAGGACTCTGCTGTAAGCTCTGCCTTCAGCCCGGACGCTGCCAGCCTGGTCAGCAAACCTGCCAGAAGCGGCAGCACCACGGAAACAGCAATCAGCAGATATCCGGCCGTGCCGCCTGCCATTATACAAAAGCATACCGTAAATAACAGCCATATAGCCCACAGAACTCTGGATTTTACCATTTCTGCCTCCTCAACGTCCGCTGTCCGGAGATTTTGTTCTATTCATAACCTGTTTCAGGACATCCGCCGCCGAAAGCTCTGAGACCCTTGCTTTCGGGTTCATAATAAGACGGTGTGCACAGACATCCACAAAGACCTGCTGTACATCTTCCGGCATCACAAAATCTCTGCCGTCCAGATAGGCGTGGGCTTTTGCCATCCTTACTACCGCCAGTGCGCCTCGGGGACTGACTCCCAGACGGATCATCTCATCCTTCCGGGTTTCCATAGCCAATGCCGTTACATATTCCAGAATGGAATCTTTGACATGAATTCCACGGACTTCCTCCTGCATTGAAAGGATTGTGTCTCTGTGGATAATTTCATCCGTTTCGTCAATGGGGTTTGCCGTCTGGCGGTCCCGCAGGATATTCACCTGGCTTTCAAAGTCCGGGTACCCCATCTCCAGTTTAATCATAAAACGGTCCAGCTGCGCCTGAGGCAGGAGCTGGGTACCTGCTGACCCCACGGGGTTCTGTGTGGCGATCACCACAAATGGCCGTGGAAGCAGATGGGTTGTGCCGTCTACCGTCACCTGTCCCTCTTCCATAACCTCCAGAAGAGCAGACTGAGTCTTGCTGGAAGTTCGGTTAATCTCATCTGCCAGCAGGAGATTTGTCATCACCACGCCGGGCTTATAATCAAAGCTTCCATATTCTTTATTATAGATAGAGAATCCGACAATATCGGAAGGCACTACATCCGGAGTAAACTGGATTCGGTTATAATCCATCCCCATGACTCTGGAGCAGGCAACTGCAAGCGTTGTCTTTCCCACACCAGGTACATCGTCCAGCAGGATGTGCCCCTCTGAAAGGATCGCCATGAGCACCCTCTCTACCACCTCCCGCTTGCCGATGATTACCTTTTCAATCTCCTGTATGACCGAATCTGTCTGACTATTCATTTCTTCTTCCTCCTCGTACATCGTCTTATTAGCTGTTAGTAGGCTCCGCTGTTGGGATCCACGTTAATATCTTCCCCATTATTAATCGTAAACATTACCTGTATGACATCACCGTCCCTAACTCCATATACGCCCATGCTCTTTCCGATAAAACCATTATTCTGTGTAACCATCCACCCTGCGCTGCCGCTTGCGAATACATCTTTTCCCAGACTGTCATTGCTGGCTGGCTCTTCAATAGTAATTCCCTGCAACTCATACATTTCCCGCTGTTCATCGGATATTGACCATCCATCGAGAATCCCGGGTTTATCGATATAATTCAGGAAATATGCAGCGTCTGTTGGAGTGCCCTCATATATTGGTGTATATCCATAAGCCTCCAGCCGGTCATTCACAATCTGGGCAATGGTCTGTCCGCCAGGGACAGTCACATACTCATCTATCTTGGTTCCCAGCCCTATTACATTAGCCGAAAGAATCAAACGCACCTGAACGCTTTCTTTATCCGGACTAAATGTCACCGTATACTGTTCCGTGATTGTATACTGTTCGTCATCCGTTACTGTAACACTGAGATAATTGGGTCCTTCTGTCAGGTATAGATCATATACAAAAAATTCACCGGCTATACCGGAAAATATCAATTCTTCTCCATTCAAATATACCTGAGCGTATCTTGCTGAAAGTTTACGCCCGTCATGTGCATAAAATGCAGCCTCAAATTGCCACGGGCTGCGGTCTACTTTTTCTGATCCAAGATTAGTTTTAATAAACGGCGCCTTGTCATTGTTTTCGCTTTCACTTCTGTCTGGTTCATATTTGATATCCCAAATATAAAACTGTTCCATCCCCTGGGAGTCTTTAAATGTCACTTTTATACTTGTCGGCCCGGCGGCATCTAATTTATAAGACATATACTCACCTGGAGATATCTGCTCATGCAGAGCGGTAGACCCTAACCGATTCTCCACATCGACTCTTGTTATCTGGTCATTACCGTTTGAGAGAGTAACAAGAAACTCAAGTTCGTCTGACTTTGATTTATAGTCTAGCTCCTTGCGACCCCCAAAGCTGGTACTTTCAGCCTTTTCGTCAATTTTCTTATCTCTGCTTATTAACTGCAGTGTATCTATCTCTGTTTTATAGGTGATTGTAAATTCACACACTTCTTGGTTTTGCCCATCTCCTCCACGTGCACGATATTTATTAGGACCCACATTCAACTTTAAATCATATCTGCCGGAAGAATCGCTGGGGGTTAGATCGTCCCCGTCTGAGGGAATCTTCCTTAAATATTCTTTATACTGCTTAGTCCCCTTCGATACAGTAACTCTTAGGCTGATGTTTTTATTATAAACGGTATAATCGTCTCCATTTTTTAGATATACTATGTCGTTAGTGCCTAAGACCTGTACTGTAAGTAAAAAGTGATCTTTCGGTGTGTAGATAATATTATATACCTCCGTAGATGCATAAATCTGATCATTCGTCTTTGGATCCCGGAAACATAGCGTCACTGAAACTTTATTGTGCCCTTGTTCGAGTGAAATCCCCTTATCCTTCGGATACAGGAATGAGGAACCATTCCGAGTTACTTTTCGGCTGAGTAACTTTAATTTTTTCCCTTTCTCTGTAAGTGTAATCTTTAAGTCATACTTTGGTTCATCTACCCTTCCATTCTTGAGATTGGTCTCAAATAAATTACTGGATTCCTCCGGATTCAAGGTAATGACCTTGCCGCCCTCCGTAGGCTTGCTACCATTTCCTCCCGGCTCCCCGCCTCCCTGATTGCCATGATCTCCTTCTTCCCCCCCTGGTCCTTCTCCTCCTTGAGATGGATTGGATGGATCGTTATTCTTATGCTTATCAATCAAGGCAAGCAAGCTGTCTCTTGAAGGCGTGCTTAAGGACGGATCTGAGGTATTCGCATTTACCTGTTCCCGCTGGTTCTCCTGCGCATTATCATCCTCCTGCTGCATCTCCCCCTGCTCTGCCTGATCTTCTTCCTGTTCCTTTTCTTTTTCCTCCTGGGCCTCTTTATGCCCTTCTTCTCCGGTATTGATGTTGGCATTCTCCACATCTGCCAGCTGCGTCTCATCCATAGCAAGTGTGGACGATGTCAAATACATACGGGATGCATCCGCATCTTTGTCTTCCATGGGATTCTCCGGAGCTGTATGGCCAGAAACCGCCAGCATGATAAAAAACAGTGCTGCGAGACACACTGCTGCGGATGCTGCACCTATTTTTTTTAATGTTTCTATCATCTTATGTCGCTTCATACTTTAAACTCCACTCCCAATTTACTCAAAATATGACCCAGCCTCAAAACCCTGATCAGAAGGCTTAAGGCTGAATCATTCTCTAACACTTTATCCCCGCAGGGCATGTATTACGGAATGCCCTTGGGAACGCCTTATTCTGCAGTTAAGCCGCAGTTCCGCCCAAAGGTATGCATGACCTGATACCCTGGGGCAGAAACTGTTTTTTAATTGCTATTTATTTTTTTTACGACGTCCTGCTGCAATAACAGCTGCACCGCCTGCTGCTGCAAGAAGCACTACCAGATACGCAATGTTCATGGTATCTCCAGTCTTTACAGTAGATGACTTTGTATTCTTTTTATTGTCAGTATTGTTCTTATTATCGGTGTTTCCTGGTTTTGCAGGATCTGCTGAAAGCTTAGCGATCACAGCGGTCTCTTTTTCACCACATATGGAGCAAACTCTTTCTTTGCTTCCTTCTTTCGTAGTTGTCGCCTTGGTTACTACCTTCCATCCGTCTTTATCGGTATCATCACTGACAACCCATTCATGTTCTTTCGCTGCAATTGCTTCTTTTTTTGTATCTCCGCAAACTTTACAGGTGTAAACTTTCTCACCTTTTTCTTTGCATGTTGCTTCTTTTGTTACTTTCCCCTTATCCCAGGAGTGTTCTTTCACTGCAATTGCTTCTTTTTTTGTATCTCCGCAAATACTGCAGGTGTAAGTTTTCTCGCCTTTTTCTTTGCAGGTTGCTTCATTTGTAACTTTTCCTTTATCCCAAGAGTGTTCTTTCACTGCAATTGCTTCTTTTTTTGTATCTCCGCAAACTTTACATGTTTAAGTTTTCTCGCCTTTTTCCTTGCAGGTTGCTTCTTTTGTTACTTTTCCTTTATCCCAGGAATGGTCAAGAAGCGGTATATCTTCTGTTTTCAGAAGTGCATTATCTCTTGTACAGCGTAATTCTTTTGTACCTTTTTCTTTACAGGTTGCTTCTTTTACCACTTTCCATTTTCCATCGTCATGTCCGAGAACCGGAGTATCTTCGTCGGAAAGCACTTTGCCGCAAACACCGCAAGTCACTTTCTTGTGGCCCGGATCTACACAAGTTGCTTTCGTCTCTTCTACCTGATTCTGGTCAGCAGGATGGTTCACTGTAACATTTGCTGAAACAACTGTTGGGTCGCCGTCTGCCTCACTGCTGGTGTAGTATAAATTATTAATTGTTACAGTAATCGGATCAGTAGTACATTTTAAAACTTCAAACTTCACATTAATTGTACCGCTACTGAAGTTTTCTGTTGTTACAAATCCAAAATTCCCACCTGCCACAGAGGGCATTCCTGCTGGAATCCCTACATAATCAACGCCTGCAAATTTCAGAACTGACGTATCAAAAGAAGGTTCCCCATGGATAGCAACCAGATCTTCACTCTCACTTGAAAATGAGACAGGTACTACAATCGTATCTCCAATATTTCCGGTTGCATTTGCCGCACTTGATGAAACCACAGGTTTACTGGCCGCCTTAACGACATTTCCATCAGACAGCATGGCACAGGATGCTGCCATAACTACTGCACCTAACAATGCCGCCCACTTTCTTTTTACTTTCATAATAATTCTCCTTTGCTTTGTAATTATATTGTTTATATAGGATTATCATGGTTCAAAAACCATGTTGTCCACTCTTTTTCTGGCACCCTAAGCGTTTTAGCTGCCCTTCGTTACCAGATCCAGCAGCGCACTTACATCTACATTGGTTACTTTTCCGTCATTATTCATATCTGCTATATCCGGTGACAACGGTCGCCCCGCCGTGACTGCAT
Organism: Eubacterium sp. BIOML-A2; assembly: GCF_009680135.1. Lineage (NCBI taxonomy): Bacteria > Bacillati > Bacillota > Clostridia > Eubacteriales > Eubacteriaceae > Eubacterium > Eubacterium sp. BIOML-A2. Next base: position 18,381 of record NZ_WKZK01000039.1, on the reverse strand, counting down.
CCAGCAGAATACTCACATCTAAATTGGTTATCTTACCGTCCCCATTCAGGTCGCCTTTTCCTGAGGGATCGACCGGCACAAATGTGTAAGCCGGTATATCAATCTGCACGCCGCTGCTCCAGCGTTGTGCATAACTCATCTCATAGAGATAGAGAACAGCGGCTTCCCGGTCGAACCCATCAATGGTCACGGTATTTTCCCCGGCCTTCACTGCCATCCTTTTCCCATTCTTTCGTATCTCGGCTGCCGTAGGCATTTTTGTGACCGCTGACTTTGGCTCGGACAGATAGTATAAGTATCCGTCCATACTCGCGTTCACACGAACCGTCACACTTTTCTCCGCGCGGGTAATCAGCGCGTTTGAACCGGCTGTTATCTTGGGCTGCTCGTTGTTCTGAAATAAGGTAATTCTATACACTTTTTGGGTGTTTCCGTCCTCAGCCGTTACGGTAACCGCAACCTCAGTCGGTATCAGTCCCGATGTAAGTAATGTATATCGCTGCAACACTTCCTTGCCAAGATAAATCGGCACAGGCTTCAGTTCTGTCCCCGCACTTGATCCGCTTTCGACCGTAACTTTTATTGTAGATGAAGAACCCTCCGGCAGCCTTGGCCAGATATAATAAGCTGCCTGGCTGCTTTCACCATAAATCGAGGCTTTATAATCTGTACGCTCCGGCTCGAAAGCCGGTTCCATTTCCATCTCCATAACAGTTACCATGGGTGAAAAACTCACCTGCAGATTTTCCAATAATATATCGCTGCTTCTCTGCTGGATAGAGAATTGATAACTGCGGGTCTCCTGCCCATTTGTCAGAATCACGGTCACCTCCGCCCGGCCGTCTGTCAATGTTATCTCCTGTACATTCCCCTCCTTGCCGTCCACAGAGACCGTCGTTCCCTCATTGGCCTTCAGGGTAAGAGTGACCTTATCTTCACCACTATCCAGCAGAATACTGTGCTTTACCGCCTGTCCGTCAAACTCCCGGCCACCATCCAGCACCGGGTTGCCTCCGGCCAGCTCTACGCCCTCCAGATATACCCCTGTTGGACGCAGGGCATACAGCCATGCGGATTCATAACGAATATACATGTGTCCATTCTGATCAATCAATACACTTCCGCTTCCAGCCCCCGAGACCTCTCTCTGCTGATAGAATAAACCGCTTCCCTCTCCCGGCGCATCTGCGCCTGCCTTGTCCTTTAAGAGGTACAGCATTCCGTTTGGACTGTCAGTAGTGAAATATACATATACATATCCATCCTGCTGTTCATAAGCTGTTGTCAGAGTACCCGGCCCTTTTGCTCCATATTCAGTCTCCATCTGATACGCCAGTGTCAAACTTCCGGCCGTTTCATCTATCTGTACAACATTCAGGTAATACGGCCCCTGGACAACACCATACTTATCTTTGGATGCACTGCCTACGTAGATCCGGTTATTGTAGACAAGGGGCGTTCCAAAGACTGCGCCTCCCAGCTTCAGGGATGTGCTGCTTTCTGTATCTAGCTTTCCATCTTCGGCCAATGTATAACTGTATAAATATCCATTTTCTGTGGCAAAATATATTCGCCCGTTTTCGTAACTGACCGCTGTCGAAGCCGCCCCGGCCTCTAAGGGCAGAGAAGTCTTCTGCACGATCTCTCCTGTTTTTTTATCCAGACAGTACAACGTTGTGGAATGACTGCAGCCAAACAGATATTTTTCACTGGTATAAACACCGGTTCTATAATATCCCTTACTGTCATACTGTTTCCACACTGCGAGTTTTTCTTCGTTTGTGCTGTTCGGTTTCTCGTCATTTATAGAGATACACACCAGATTGCCATTCGCAAATGCGGCATATATATATCCGGAATCGTATCGAAGCGCCGATGCTGCATTTCCGCCCACATTATCTTTATAGATCCACATAGACTCCAGCGTTCTTGCATTAAACGCCTGCAGTTTTCCATCGCTGAGCGGAACAAAGATCATCCCGGCTGCATATAACGGCTTCGTAAAAGAGCTGTTCCCCCATGCTGCCATCTTTACGCTTTTTACAATCTCACCAGTATCCTTATCCAAATACATGAGTATATTGCCGTTGAAGCAGCAGATATAATTCTCCACAAGAATTCCGTCACTGACACTCTTACCATAATCAGCATTCTCACCATACTGCTTTTGCCATGAAACCTCCGCCTCCAATCGGGCAGCCGGCGCCATGGCATCTACTATGTTCTGATTGCTTTCATTTTTCCAGTATCCGCCCCACTGCGCATCCAGTTCTTCAAGCCCGCTGCCGGAAGATTTATGCAGGGTAAAAGTCCTCTCTTCATCTTGTATTAGTCTGATTGCTCCATTCTGCGTCTGATATCCCTCTGCGGAAACAGTATATGTATATTCGTCCCCACTGACCAGTTCATAGCTTCCGTCTTTTGGGGTCAGCTTCACATGTCCGGCATCATAAATGGCAAACACCGCATCCTCCGGTTCTACCTTTACATCCAAGCGGCAGACCGGATCCACATACACAGAAAGCTGGTATTCATAAGGCGATGACTGGTATCCATCACCGGCACTCAAAACTGCCGTTGTATCCTGACCCTGCAGCGGCAAAATGTAACTGCCGTTTTCTGCCGGTTCTCCATTCACCATCAGACTTGTACTGGTCTCTTCCGCCGGTGACAGGTTAATCCTGATCTGCTCGGCAGTCGAGGGCACATGCACGGCATACTCATAAACGGTCTTTTTAAAATCAGGGGTATAGGGAATCTCTTCCCCCTTGTCATCCGTAAGACTAAAATCACCCAGATAGGTTCCCCTTACGATATGAACCTGATAAATTTCCGTCCAATCATCCGCCGTCACTTCCAGTACCAGCTCTTTTGGTTCTGTATCATAGGCATTGATAATCCGCCCGGTAGTATTATTGGTCAGAGATGTGGATTCGTCTACCGGCATCTCAACCGCAGTTTCCTGACCAGTATTCAAATCCATGAACCTGGCTGTAATCGTTCCCATCACATCATCTCTGAGCTGGGGCCTGGCATACAGCACATTGGTGTTCTCCGAAATTCTGAGCGTATACTCATTGCTGCCCGGTACTCCTTCTGTGAGTTCATACCGATTGCTGCCAGAACTATTCTGCATAAAGATGATACTCTCCAGTAACGGCTCCCGCACGGTTACCAGAACGAGACATTCAGCAGAAAAATCTCCTGCCGATGCTGTTATGACAGCCGTGCCTCCGCCACCTTCTGCTGCAGTTATAATTGCCTCATTTCCGTTTCCTTCCACTACTGCAACTTCCGTATCATCCGAATTCCATATGATTTCCGGCTGCTCAGTTGTATCTTCCGGAAGCAGTTGTGCTGTCAGGCTTCTCTGGTCTCCCGACTTCATCACCAGGCCGGTTTTATTAAGTTTAATTCCTTCGAGAGGAACCGTTTCACCAGGTTCTTCCACAGGAACGGATTCTTCCGCAGGAACAAATTCCTCCACAGGAATGGTCTCCTCCGCCTTCGTGACTAACGGCTGCCAGATAATGGCTGAAAAAGCAGTCAGCATAGCCAATATTCCCGCCATCCATCTTTTTTTCTGTTTTCTGTGTTCTGCTATTCCAGCCTTCATCTTATCATCCTTCTAAATTATTTTAATTATTGCCTGCTGTTACCTTATTCAACAGCATAGATACGTCTAAATTGCTTATCTTTCCATCTCCATTGATGTCTCCTGTTTCCAGATCAACATCTTCGTTTGCTGTTACCTTGTTCAACAGCATGGATACATCCAGGTTGGTTAATTTCCCATCGCCATTCATGTCACCGGATATAATCACAGATGCGATATCCAGAATACGTACTGCAGATTCGGCGCCTGATGCGTCTTTCAGAACCATATAGAGCTTCTGTGCATTTCTTTGCAGGCCCGTTACTTCAATCGTATTCTTGCCTTCCACAACATCTGCCTTTGTTCCTTCTGCTATAATCTTAGCGCTGTCCGGCGCTGCTGCATCCGCTGCCTGAACCAGATAATACAGCTCTGCCGCCTTATTCGATGTCATATTAATCTTTGCACTGTTATCTGTACGTTCTGAGACAGCGCCATCATCAGTTGTAATAATCGGAAGCGCATTCTGCGTAAACAGGGTAAATGTATAATCTTTAGATTGTGTTCCATCCTCTGAAGCTACAGTCAGCTTCACCTTTGCAATTGTTGGATTTTCTCTGTCAGCAAAGGAAACATTAAAATATGTGTTACCTTTGTAATTCATGCTGCCCTTAATCTCATCGCCTTCGTTCTTATTATAAACTCCACTGATAACGGTCATTGTCATCTTATCTTTTGAACTCATAAGCGTCGGCCAGATATACGCATCACTCATAACCTTGTCAACACCTGCCGTATATTCGGTAGTCATCGGATCAAATGCAGGATCTAACGAATACGCTGCACTTGCCATTCCTTCATTCGGAGAATTATCAATCCTGATTTCTTTTACTACCGGTCCTGTTACAACATGGAAAGTAAATGTTCTGACTGTACCGCCCTTCTTAAGCTGTACTTCAATCTCAGCTCTTCCGTCAACAAGTTTGATATCCTGCATTGAACCAGGTACTCCATTAATCATAACCTCTGTACCTTCATTTGCAGTCAGATCCAGCTTGAAGCTTTCTGTTCCCGGATCCACTTGAATCGTGTGGGAATTGATACTTCCGTCAAATGGTTTTCCACCGTCTATAATTCCGTTTCCGCCGTCTATATTTACCTCTTTCAGATATACGTCTGAACGCTTTAATACGAACTGCCATGCGGAGTCATTCTTTAAGTACAGATTGCCATCGCTGTCTGCAACCGCACTTGCGATGCAATACTGCTCATGAGTCGGTGTATAGAATAAACCGGATGCCGGATCAGCCTCTTTCAGGCCAGCTTTGTCCTTAATCATGTATAACTGTCCGTGTGCTGAATTAGCCAGGAAGTATACATACACATATCCGTCTTCTTTTTCATAACCGGTAATAATCAAACCGGAAGTCTGGCAGTAACCATCTGTCGGTACTGCATATGCCGGTGTCATTGCCCCTGTCTTCGGATCGATATCTGCCACCAGGATCGCATTGCCTTCTACGCCGAACATTTCACCGCCGTTAATACCTACATAAAGTCGGTTATTGTATATGGCCGGTGTACTCGTACTCTGCACGCCTATAGGCAGCGGATTAATCAGATTCTCTGTATCCAGTGTTCCGTCCTCTTTCAAATTATAAGAATGGACTTTGCCCTTTTGGCTGGCAACATAAATTCTTCCATTATAATAGGAAACATCGCAGCGAACCTGTTCTCCTAAATCTACCTGCTGCTTAATCTCACCGGTCATCTTATCAATACAGTTTAATACTCCATTATTGGTACACAAGATTACATAATTTTCATTGGTCCAGCAGCCATCCCAATAAAAGCTGCCAAGAGTGTCATCTCTCCAGGTTGCTGCCTTTCTTTCCGTTTGCTGAGATGGATCTTCATCAGTTACGGAAATACAAACGAAACCTGATTTTTTAGTGGTAAAGAATCCAACATAGATATATCCATCATCATAACGAATTGCACTCTCGCTCCGTCCGCCTGCCGGATCCTCATAAACCCAAAGGGATTCCAGTGTTTCTGCATTAAAGCACTGAATTGTACCATTCCCCAGCGGTACAAAGAGCATTCCCTCAGCGTATGTAGGAGGCATCAAACCAAATGTGGTTGGTGTTACTGTCTCGCTTGTCTTCAGGATCTCTCCTGTTTCCTTATCCAGAACATAAAGTTTATTCCCTGAAAGTGTGTAGACTTTGTTGTCAACGATGATCGGTGTTGTTCCGCTAGTCGGCTTAACATATTCCCCCGTCTGGCGTTCCCACTTTACTTCAATGGAATCAGGAGTAATGGGAGTCTTTGCATCCACAACTGACATATTGTCGCGGCCGGAACGGAAGCCCGGATAATCCGCATCAAGTTCAGGAAGCGTGATTTCTGCCGCCTTCTTCAGTTCAAATTCTTTTGTCTCGGACTGGCTGATATTCAGAATACCTGACTGGCCTACATATCCGAGTTTTGTTACTGCATAGCTGTAATCGTCACCTGGGAAAAGATTATACTTGCCATTCTCCGGCCATATACGCTCATTCTCCTCATCATAGATCGTAAACAATGCATCTTTGGGGTTCACCTGCACGGATAATTCAACTTTCTGTACTCTATCGATAATGACGGTATAGGAAGTTTGCTCTGCTGCCCCTTTTTCCACTTTAATAACAGCCTTATTCTCACCATTAACCAAATCCATTTTATAGGTTGAGCCGGTCACTTCTGTTCCGTTAACCATTACCTTTGAATTACCAGCAGCCGGATTCTTAACTGTAATGTTAACCGCATTCACATCACTCAGAACTTTCGCCCTATACTCTGTGGTTGTTTTTTTAAATGCAGGATCAAATTTCAGTGTATCTCCATTTTCATAATTCAACTGCAGGCCTGTCAGAATCGTGAGCTGTTTTATATGCACGGTATAAACTTCTGTTACCCCGCCTTTTGTAGCAGTAATGGTGATATCATTAGGAGTGCCATCATCTTTTATAGCACCTGCCATAGACTCATACTGATTCTTTGCCGTAGATTCAACATTTACATCCTTGCCTGCGCTATCCGTATAAGTATAAACGACCTTCATGTCTTTATCTGTCGTGCCTTGATGCAGCTTGACTCTTAATTGAACGTTTGTGGATGTGTCGCATACCAGCGTTGCCTCTTTTGTAAGTACGTCAAATACAACATTTTGAGCCTGATATCCTTCAATACCTTTCAGGAGAAGCGGTGCTTCCGCGGACTCCAGTGTGAAGTTTTTGGTCTCTGAGTCAGTCAGATTAACCGTCCCTGTCTGAGTTACAAATCCTTCTCTTTCGATCGTATAGTTGTAATCTTTTCCGGCCTCCAGACTGTAAACTCCATCTGTTCCCTGGACTGCCGCTCCGGCATCGTCTGTAATGGTTACAGTGGCATCTGCGGGGTTCGTTGTAACGGTCAGGTCGACTTTTTTAATATCTTTGATGATATTAAGAGTATATTCTTTCCCGACAGTCCCTTCCTTTTCTGCTTTGGCGACAATTGTAGTTTTTTCTTCCGTTAATGGAACCTGGCGTGTTGCGTAGAAAGCACCGTCTTCTAATACAGCAGGCTCACCATTGACAGTGTATACATTATTATCAATATCTCCCCACACCATGGCCACCAGGCTGACTTCAACTGATTCTGTCCCACCCGGAACTGTAATCTCGTACTCTGTTTTGCTTCCATCAAAGCCGGTCAAATATGAATTATCTCCATCTTTTACCAAAATTTCCATAAGAGGCGTTAATCGAACCACGTGTACTGTATATTCTTCTATCTTGTCGTCTAATGTGACAGTGATATGAACCTCTCCACCTTTGATCCCGCCATACTCGACCAAGTTGTCTAACAGCAGTTCTTCACCACTGGTCATTGCTGTTGTCACGCTATCGTTATAAATATTCTGGTACTTAGCCTCAATTGTAGCTCCTGCAGCTTCTTCCTTCAAAACTGCACATATGCCCAATGTCCCCGACTCTTCAACAACACCTACTGTGCATTCTTTTGTTTCAGGGTCAACCTCTGATATTAGTTTGACAGGTTCACCCTCTTCATTTGGATCAGAAGAAAAGCTGATCTCAGACAACATATTCGTATCCGCTGCAGTTCCTTCTGCCAAAACCGGCATTCCTCCAGCAAATACAGTGGTCATCATCACTGCCACCGCCAATAGCCAGGACAACCCCCTTCTTGTTCTTTTCTTTCGTTTCATTCTTTTTAATCCCTCCTGTTTCTCCTTTTTAGCCATAGGCTTGAAATGTACTATAGAAACAGCCAGCATCCCGTTTCATGCATTGACTGTTAGCTATCTTTTAGTAATGCATTCTTCTGTTCTTTTCCGTATCTATACTATTTATTTCAAACCAATACCCTATAACTAAAAAATAAAAGCTCTTCCATCATTCCGATAGAAGAGCTCATCTTTTTTATAATATTATATTTTAAGTATACAAAACGGACTATTTCTTCATCCCAGAAATACATCGTAACAATCATCACGGCAGGTTTTCTGACTTCGCTTCATCCTCCGAAACACCTTCTCAGCATATAAATGCCAATGGTATATCGTTTCTTCGTCCACGTTACAGTAGAGGTGACTGTACCGGTTTTGCACCGGTTTCCCTATTATCATTTCCCGATTATCCGGGAAATGCACCGCAATATATATATTTAATTACTTACTAACAACAATAATCTATTTAATCTATGTAGTTCATTATATAGTATCAACTAGTAAAAGTCCACTGTTTTTTCACACGGTTTTCTCACATTTTTCACAAAAAATTCCGCAACTTTTCACAATTTCACAGAGCATTAACAGACTGTATCAGACTACCATTTTCCAGATATAACTTTGGTAATTTTTCTAGATAGATATGCAAAAATATTCGATATTTATCACCCGGTCTTCATTGCTGACTGCATTTTCTCCCTGCAGCTGCTCACTGCCCTGCCGGACATCAGCACATCTTCCATTATGCTGCACTCAATCGTATAGTCTGCATCCGGCATGTACGCCATAAGCATTTCCAATGTCTCGTCTATCGGTATATTCCCGCGTCCCAGCCCCAGGTGCGAATCCCTGTCCCCACAGTTATCGTGGATATGGACATGTCCCGCGTGCTCTCCAAACGTCTGAATCCAGTCACTCAAAGATCTGGGCGAATAGCAATGTGCATGGCCAATATCCAGGCACAGTTTAAAATCCGGGGATTCAACCTTCTGTTCCACTTCAATCATCGGCGATATTTCCTTATCATACACATTCTCCATAAGAATCTGGACACCGCTTTTTCCTTTCATAAATTCATTCCAGAACTCAGCCATTCGTTTTGCCCAGTCTGTCAGATAATACACACCGGGAAGAAAGCCCGTATGGAAAATTATCTTTTTGGCCCCCAGTCTCTTCGCAGCCTCATATGTCTGCGTAAAACGGGCTTTTGTCACTGCCCTTACCATGGAGTCATATGCCATTGGATTCAAATCCAGAAATGGCCCATGCAGTGTCAGGTTCCTGGTACCTATGTATTCTAACCGTTCTATGTATTCAACGATCTTTTCATTCAGGCAGTCCAGATTTTCAGAAATGGAGAACTCAATACTCTCGATCCCAACATCAGTCGCTTCTACTACCTGTCTCATCTCTTCATCCTTAAGAAGATGACTTGCATATACCATAATATTCCACTCCCGATTCAGACTGTTCCCCTGAATTCTTTTTTTACCTAGATATATTCTGTTTCAAACCCTGAATCACGGCAGTACTTTTCCACTGCCCCGCCCTTTTTACATCGTATCTTTGCACTGCGGTTGATGACCCATGGCCCGATCTCTTCGGGATCATGACCAATCTCAAGCACTTTCAGCCTGTTGCAGCCATGAAACGCCCACTTTTCGATTACTTTTACAGTTGAGGGAATCTTTGTATATTGCAGGCTGTTGCATTTTAAAAATGCACTGTCCCCAATTTTTATTAGTCCCTCCGGCAGTTCCAAGGATGTCAATGCGTTCTGATAAAAAGCCTCTGCGCCGATCTCCCTTAATCTATCCGGCAAAACAATCTGCTCCAGGGCCGTACATTTATAAAATGCCCGCCGCTCTATCTTTTCGAGCGTTGCCGGAAGGGCAATGTGTTTTAGATTAACACACCCGGAAAAAGCCTCCGCCTTCACTTCTCTGCATATGCTGCCTACATCAATCTCCATCCTCTCCAGACTTTTGCACTGCGCAAACGCTCTGTTTCCAATAAAGTTAGTAGTTTTAGGAAGCTTTACCTGCTTCAGCTTTGTACAGTTATAAAATGCTTCCTTACGGATTAAGATTGTACCTTTCAGCTCAACTTCCCGCAGCATCGTATTGTAAAAACTCTGTGCCCCTATTTCCACAACATTTTCAGGCAGAATAACACGGCGGAGCTTTGTATTGTTTTTAAATGCCCTTTCGCCGATCTTTCTATAGTGGCTGTCTGCCACCAATTCTTTTATGTTTCCATTGTTTTTCCCCTGCACCTTATCCAGAGTATCTTTCTCATATGCTTTCCAGAGAGATACCACCCCTGCCATACGTTTCTCCCCTTTTCCTAAACTTAAAAACTGAACCATTTGAATATAAAGGGACGCAGTTTTTTGCTGCGTCCTCTGTCTTTATCCAATACGAAATGGATTGCTATTAACAGATTACCTACACCGCCGCAGTTTGATTACATGCAAATAGAAAATTGCCCTTACAGCAAAAACTGTACCATAACTAAGACAATTTCCCACTCCATTTATCATTGCGTGTAATAACTGGCAGCAGCTCTAAGCAGGTATCCTGACTTACGCAATCGCGGCTTTTCCCTTCTCATACACCCAGTGTACAATGGTTCTGAAAAACCTACACGCATACAGTAGCACGACTGTCAAGGATTCTCACCTTGTTCCCTCTTGGCCTGACACCTGCACCCTCTTGTACATAGCGCCAGGAACTTAAAGCCGGTAATTGTTTTTATTTTTTATTAGTTTATCATATATACTATTAAAAGGTTGGAAATTTTTTCAGGTCTTTATGTGTTTTTTTTAGAAATACATTATTCCGCAGTTTGTTACAGGCTCGCCCATATAACACCAATTTAATAAACACTTACCCTCTGAACCGTTTAGTATAGCCGGATTACCGGCAATGTGAAATTTTACGATCTTTCCTATAATTAGTTTAACGGAATGAAGGGAGTGAGAATTATCATAAGTTACGCTCCATTGTGGGATACCTTGAAAAAGAAGGGACTCACACAATATAAACTAATTAATGAATATCATTTTTCAAACGGGACACTGGACTCCCTCAGAAAAAATAAGAGCATCACTTTGAACACGCTGCAGGATATCTGTAAAATATTGAATTGTGATATCTGCGACGTTGTTGAATTCACAGATAGGGAAGAGGAAAACTAATTACTGTTTACCTTTTTCATTCTATCAGAATTAGATAAACATGTCGAGCAGGCCAAAACAGACTTTTCGATGGGGTTATTCAACGTTGCTGTATACGCCCAAATAGATTCCGCAGTAACTGTTCACCCACTCGGATGTCTTTGTTTTTATGCAAGAGAATCCGCACTCTGTATAGAAAGGAAGATTCCAGCTATGGTAAGATATATTTTATACAACAAATTAACTTCGGTCCAGGAGGGAGATACCCTGCCGGAAGGGGCCGGCTTGGTTACTGTTCTTACCTCAAGTGAATATGAAGAACTTTTTCATGAAACTGGTCATTACAGAATGATGAAGCAGGGGATTGCCAATATCCAGTACTGTAAGGCCGATATGATGGGGGATTTCATATCCGGCTCCTTTTCATGTCCGTCCAGAGAAGCCCTGACAGGAGAACGGTCCGCTTTTGCCTTTTTTATAGAAAGAACAGAGTTGGTCTTTATTGATGACCAGGGATTCTCCACCTCTGTTTTGGAACAGATGAAGGAAATCCCTTTATCTCATCCCACCTCTGTTCTTCGCTTTTTTGCAGCTTTTTTGGAATATCTGATTAAGGACGATGTCTTCTTCCTCCAGCATTTTGAGGAAATTCTGACATCGCTTGAGGAACAGCTACTGGATAAAAATGATGCCTCTTTTAACCGTCAGATCTTTCAAATGCGCAGAAAACTTGCAGTCTTAGGGAGTTACTATGAACAGCTCCAGGATATGGGAGAGGCTTTCGCATCGGATGGTTTCTGTGCCGAGGACGAAAAAAACAGCCTCCTGTTCGGTCTTTTTGCTGACCGGGCAGGGCGGCTGTATTCCAATGTCCAGATGCTCAAGGAGTATTCCATGCAGCTGAGGGAGATGCATCAGACTCAGGTGGATATGCACCAGAACCAGATTATGAAGTTCCTCACGATTGTCACAACTATATTCATGCCGCTGACTCTGATTGCGGGATGGTACGGTATGAATTTTGTCAATATGCCGGAGCTGGATTCTCCTTATGGCTATATTCTGGTCTGTGTCATCAGTCTTCTGATTGTACTAGTCGAGATCTGGCTGTTTAAGATCAAAAACTGGTTTGATTAACCGGCTGCCGGCGTCCATTTTCCTGTCGCCAGGAATCCTTCCACCATCTTTTCTGCACCGGCTGTGATGTCCGGATCATATCCGAGAATTTCCAGCAGCCGGATTGCATTTCTGGAATTGGACCTTCCTTCATAGAGCAGATAGTCAAAGACTACCTCCTCCTCAAGAATCTGTTCCTGGAAATGATAATTCCCGTACCGTTCTTCCAGCAGGTAAGTCAGCTCAATGTCATGAGTTGCGGCAAAACAGAGAATTCCCCGCTCGCTGAACTTCTTCAGTACCTGTGTGGAAGCCGCAATTCTTTCCACTGTATTGGTTCCCCTGAGTACTTCATCTACAAAACAGAGAACTGTCTCATTTCCCTCCCAGTCAAAGATCCTTTTCAATGCACGGATCTCTGCTATATAATAACTCTCACCATTATACAGATTGTCCCGCAGGGCCATGGAGGAAAATACACGGAACCATGCACCCTTATATTGTCTGGCGGAACAGGTATGGATGGACTGCGCTAGTATAACATTTAAGGCAATCGTTTTCAGAAATGTGGACTTTCCCGAGGCATTGGATCCGGTAATCAGTATTCCGCGCTCTGCTTTCACGGAGTTCGACACCGGTTCGGATAATTCCGGATGATAGGCATCCACAATTTCAAGCACAGGTTCTTCCGTAAATTCAGGAATACAGTAATACGGCAGCGACTCCCGCAGAGAACCTATGGATATGAGACTCTCCAGAAAGCCCATAGTACTGATGATATCTTCCACCACATCTATAGATTTTTCCAGCCTTTTCATACACTTGTAGAACTGAATACAGTCTACATGGGAAATCATCCGGATATAATCCAACACGATTTCCGTCAATGACTGGCTGTCTGCGTTTCCCGATTTAATAAATGATACATTGCCAATCTGTTTTTTCAGCTTTTTATAATCCTGTTCCAGCCGCTTCCGGTATTCCTCACTGCAGACAAGCTTTCTTTTCAGTATTCTCCCCGCACTTCCCTCCAGCTTCAAAAAGAGGTGAAGCGCCTGTATGGATGCCTCCAGTTTTCTCCTCTGAGACATATACAACGCGATATTCACGCCCATACAGAGAATCAAAAGTCCAATTCCCGTAGCTGGGGCAGCGATTACACATATAACTGACACGATCAGAAGCAGCAGCGCACCATAGTGCTGGATCGGAACATTTTTACTTAGATGGATGCTGTTCATAATATAATGGTAGGCGGAAGACGAATGATTCTTACCGATTGCTGCAAATTCCATCTGCATCTGCAGACGCTCTTTTTCATGGGTTTGATAGTAACTGATCATTTCCTCCTGTTCCCCGCAGGTTACCGGCCCCTCAGCCGGGATATGCATCAGATAATACAGGTAGTCCTCCCCTGCAAAAGACCATGTATGGTTCATCTTCAAAAATACGGAATCCAAATCCAGGTCATTCCATGTGATGTCGTCCACCATGGTATCTTTTGCCTCAGTATAGGCTCCGATCACAGAAAGAATTTCGTCCGAATATTCAATTTCTCTGTCTCGTCCGTAATAGTAAAGCATTCTCCGTTTCATTTTCCGCAGCCTTCTTTTCTGGTCAAAGAAAGAGATCAGGAAGAATATAACAAGAATACCGACGATCAGCAGTGCCACAAATATATTTTCGTTCATACAGACTCCTCACAATCAAGCTCGTCTCGTAGGACATTATCCGGCCATGCATATAGCCGGCTATATCTAAAAGGCGGTACACTGTAATAAGTGTACCGCCCCTTTTATTACCTGCCGCTTCCCGCGGGAAGACCGGCCTTTTTATTCCTCTCCGTAAAGAGTAACCAGTTTCTTCAGGTAAGCATATCTTTCCATAGCTTCTTTCTCATTCTTTGCAAAGAGTTTTTCAGCTTTTTCCGGATTTGCTCTCTTCAGGGCATTGTAACGAACTTCTCCGTCAAGGAATGCCTGGTATTCATCCTGTTTTGGCTCTTTGCTGTCCAGTGTGAACTTCGCACCCTCAGCTGCCGGATTGAATCTGAAGTTGTTCCAGTAACCGCATTCTACTGCCAGTTGCTCCTCGGTCTGAGCTTTGCTCATACCTTTCTTAATACCATGGTTGATACATGGAGCGTAAGCGATGATGAGTGATGGTCCCGGATATGCCTCTGCCTCTGCAATTGCTTTTACTGTCTGGTTGTAATCTGCACCCATAGCGATCTGCGCTACATATACATAACCATAGCTCATAGCGATTCCGGCAAGGTCTTTTTTCTTTGTTTCTTTTCCGCCTGCTGCAAACTGTGCAGTTGCACCTGTCTTGGTAGCCTTGGATGACTGTCCGCCAGTGTTGGAGTAAACTTCTGTATCAAATACCATGATGTTGATGTCCTGTCCACTTGCCAGTACATGGTCAACGCCGCCGAATCCAATATCATAAGCCCATCCGTCACCACCAAAGATCCACTGGGATTTCTTAGCAAGGAAATCCTTGTGCTTCAGCAGTTCTGCCTTATCTTCGGAATCACAGCCACATGCTTCCAGAGCTGCAACCAGCTTGTCTGTAGCTGTTCCGTTTGTAGCGCCGCTTGCAAATGTATCCAGGTAATCCTGAGCTGCAGCCTTAACGTCTTCGTTTCCTGCATTCTCAGCAAGTTTCTCAACGTGGCCTTTCATTCTCTCTCTGATTGTATTCTGAGCGAGCAGCATACCATATCCAAACTCTGCGTTATCTTCGAACAGAGAGTTGCACCATGCCGGTCCTTTGCCCTCTGGTGTTACTGTGTATGGTGTGGACGGTGAAGAGTTGCCCCAGATAGAGGAACATCCTGTTGCATTTGCAATGTACATTCTCTCACCGAATAACTGTGTGATTAATTTCGCGTAAGGTGTCTCACCACATCCTGCACATGCTCCAGAGAATTCGAGCAGAGGCTGTTTGAACTGGCTTCCCTTAACGGTTGTCTCTTTGAACTTAGTTACAACTTCCGGTTTTACGGGGATCTCTCTGCCAAAGTCGAAGTATTCCTGTACACCTGCATTTGCTTCCATGTTCTCCATAACAAGAGCTTTTTCACCCTTCTTGCCCGGGCAGACATTCGCACATGATCCACATCCTGTACAGTCATATGCAGATACTGTGATAGCAAACTTCATGTTTGGCATACCAACCATATCGATTGTCTGGAATCCTTCCGGAACTTTCGCTGCCTCTTCTTCTGTCAGGGCAACCGGACGGATAACTGCGTGCGGGCAGACATATGCACAGCGGTTACACTGGATACAGTTCTCTGGTTTCCACATCGGAATATCTACTGCGATACCGCGTTTCTCGTATGCGGAAGTACCTGACGGTGTAGAACCATCTACATAATCCTTAAATGCGGATACCGGTAGTGAATTTCCTTCCTGTGCATTTACTTTTGCCTGGATATTCTTAACGAAATCAACGATTTCTCTCTTGCCTTTTTCATTTACATGCGGAGTTGTCAGGCCTTCGTCAGCTGCATCTTTCCAGCTCTCCGGAACTGTAACTTCTACAACCTGCTTAGCGCCTGCATCGATTGCATCGTAGTTCATCTGTACGATCTTGTCACCTTTTCTTCCGTAAGTAGCCTTAGCTGCTTTCTTCATCAGGTCAATTGCTTCCTCTTCCGGAATGATCGCTGCGAGTTTGAAGAATGCTGACTGAAGAACTGTATTGATACGTCCGCCAAGTCCGATCTCCTTACCAATCTTGATACCATCGATTGTGTAGAACTTGATGCCGTGGTTTGCGATAAACGCTTTTACCTGTCCCGGTAAGTGTTTGTCAAGTCCTTCGGCATCCCACGGGCAGTTCAGAAGGAATGTTCCTCCGTCAACCAGCTCCTGAACCATGTTATATTTGTCAATATAAGATGGGTTGTGGCATGCTACAAAGTTAGCCTGTCTGATCAGGTATGTTGACTTGATCGGTTTCTTACCAAAACGTAAGTGGGACATCGTAACGCCGCCGGACTTCTTAGAGTCATAGTCAAAGTAAGCCTGTGCGTACATGTCTGTGTTGTCACCAATGATCTTGATGGAGTTCTTGTTAGCGCCGACAGTACCGTCTGCTCCAAGTCCCCAGAACTTACAGTTGATTGTTCCTTCCGGAGTCGTTACAAGCGGAGCGCCTGCATCCAGAGACAGATTTGTCACATCATCTTCGATACCGATTGTGAATTTCTGTTTCTCTGTGTTATTAAATACAGCTACGATCTGAGCTGGTGTTGTGTCTTTGGATCCTAAGCCGTAACGTCCTGAGAATACCGGAACTGCATCAAACTTGGAGCCTTTGAGTGCAGCTACAACGTCCAGGTATAATGGCTCACCAAGCGCTCCCGGCTCTTTTGTTCTGTCAAGTACAGAAATTGTCTTAACAGTCTCAGGAATCGCATTGATCAGAGCCTCTGCGCAGAATGGTCTGTAAAGGCGTACTTTGACAACGCCGACTTTCTCGCCTGCAGCAAGCAGGTAATCAATCGTCTCCTCGATTGTGTCACATGCAGAACCCATCGCTACGATCACGCGCTCTGCGTCTTCTGCTCCATAGTAGTTAAACAATTTATAATCTGTACCAATCTTGGCATTCACCTTGTCCATGTAATTCTGAACGATTCCCGGAAGAGCATCATAATAAGGATTGCATGCTTCTCTTGCCTGGAAGAAGATATCAGGATTCTGAGCGGAACCTCTATGGCATGGGTGGTTCGGATTCAGTGCGTGTGCACGGAATGCGTCGATGGCGTCCATGTTTACCATATCTTTCAAGTCTTCATAATCCCATGCTTCGATCTTCTGGATCTCGTGGGATGTTCTGAATCCGTCAAAGAAATTGATAAATGGAATCTTTCCTTCAAGTGCTGCACAGTGTGCAACTGCTGTCAGGTCCATTACCTCCTGTACACTGCCTTCACAGAGCATAGCTGCTCCTGTCTGGCGACAGGCATAAACGTCAGAGTGGTCACCGAAAATGGACAGTGCATGGCTTGCAATTGCACGTGCTGATACGTTGAATACTCCTGGTAATTGTTCTCCGGCTACTTTATATAAGTTAGGGATCATCAAAAGCAATCCCTGAGATGCTGTAAATGTGGTTGTCAAAGCTCCCGCTGCTAATGATCCATGTACAGCTCCGGCCGCACCCGCTTCAGACTGCATCTCTGTTACCTGAACAGTTTGTCCAAAAATGTTCTCTCTGCCCTCGGTAGCCCATTCATCGATATGTTCTGGCATAACAGATGATGGTGTGATTGGGTATATTGCTGCAACTTCCGTATATGCATATGACACGTGAGCTGCTGCCTGGTTACCATCCATGGTCTTCATTTTTCTTGCCATTTCTTGTTCCTCCTTAAAATTACATTGTAAAAGTTTATTTTTTCACATGTGCTTCCATTATATCGCCTAAATCGGCAAAAGTCTAGTCAGGGTACCCCATTTTTTGTTTATTTTTGCGTACAACGGGGTGGGAGTTTTTCTTGAATTCGAATGGGGGACGCGAATGACAAGGCGGGGACGGTGCGCGGCGGGGGGATGTCTGCTGGTGAAATGTCCTGACACTTCGCGAAGAAGCTGTTGAAGAAAGCGGAAGTAAAATGGAGGTACATGCCGCATTTGGCCCGAATGCCGATGCATTCGCGCCGCAGGCGGCATCAAAATTTGCCTGGTGAGGCAAATTTTGCCCTCCATTTTACTTCCGCTTTCTTCAACAGCTTCTAACGCTTGCTTTATGGACTTTTCACCAGCAGACATCCCCCCGCCGCGCACCGTCCCCGCCTTGTCATTCGCTGTTGCATCCAATCGGCAGTTAAGAGCAAATCCTAGGGGACTTGTACGGGAGCTGCGGATTTGTGCTGGCATTTTGCGTTATGAATTAACTATTGATACGTTTTTTCTTATCTTTCGCTAATGTCTATGTTTCAGAAAGCTCTCCTTCACTCCCATTAATAATACGTTCCCTTAAGCGAATTCATACGCCACCACACTCTGTAGCCCCCACGAGGGGGTCCGGTCTTTCCTGCCGTCTGGAAGAACCAGCCTGGGGAAAGAAAGAGACGGGGCACGGCACAGGAGGAATATGTCTCCTGTGCCGTGCCCCGTCTTGTCCAGTTTCAGGACATAGGTAAGTAAAAAGTTTCAGGACATAGGTAAGTCCAAATGTTAAACTATACAGAAATAA
>NZ_WKZK01000038.1:0-45264 GCF_009680135.1 Eubacterium sp. BIOML-A2 | reverse complement strand
TTGGTTGCAAGCCATAAATACTTTATCACAAAGTGGTGTCCTCTTTTCATTTAATCCGAATAAAATTTTACGCTAGCTTTCCATAGTCACTAAAAAGGTTACTGTTCATCCTTATACCCACGGAAAAACTTTGCAAGGCCTTCCAGAGTCTTTAACAGAATCGGAATTTCATTTTCATCCAGGCTCTGAATGACGGCATCTGTCATCTGCGTGTGAAAATCCTTATGGTGGTAAAATGCTTTTCTGCCCTTCTCTGTGAGCCTGATATAGACTACACGCCTGTCGGATTCACTTCTTTCACGTACCACGTATTTTTTGTTCACAAGGCTGTTGACGGACGTCGTAAGAGACCCGGCTGTGATGCCGAGTTTCCTGGCTACCGCGGACATGGTGCTGTCTTCCCCAAGCCCGATGGCCTCTATGATATGCATGTCATTATTGCTGATATCTTTGTACTCATCTGTTATAATTGCCTCTTCCTCTAATTCCCAAATTTCATTAAACAAATGAACCAGTATATCATTGATGGTCTCGTGTGCATTCACAGATGCTGTGCTCCTTTCTCTGTATCGCATATTACTGAGCCGTATTCACTCAAAACAAAGAATCTATAACTTCTTTTACGGTTTCCATGCGGTTCTGCCTGTATGTTTCGGCGCCGCAGAACAATAATGCTTCCTCTGCGTCTCCTCTGGCCGCCCGTATAAGACTGTCCGTGATGCAGTACGGAATCTCCGCGGGATTGCACCTGGCCAGGCATCTGTGGCATGGAGTATGCTCAATCTTCTCCCCTAGCATAACACGTTTCATAAACGGATTCAAGATTGCGCGCCCCGGCATGCCCACAGGGCTTTTCACGATTACAATGTCTTCTTTGGATGCCTTGAGATATGCCTCTTTATAACGGATATCAGCATCACACTCCTGTGTCGTCACAAATCTGGATGCAACCTGAACTCCGTCCGCTCCCAAAGCCATGACGCGCCGTACATCTTCCGCATCAAATATCCCGCCGGCTGCAATGATCGGTATTTCCATATGGTATTCTTCTGCGAAGCCTCGGACTGTCTCTATGATTTTGGTGATCTCCTCTTCATACTTCTCGGGAGAATAAAAGTCCAGTTCCTCTTTCTTAAACCCAAGGTGGCCGCCTGCCTTCGGACCTTCAATTACAACAAGGTCAGCAGTCCTGTGGTATTTTCTGCTCCAGTATTTCAGAATCACTTTAGCAGACTTTTCTGTGGATACTATGGGCGCAATCTTTACGGGGCTTCCCGCAGTCAGAGCCGGCAGTTCTGTGGGCAGGCCTGCACCGGATATGATCAGATCCGCACCGGCTTCCACGGCGGCTGCGACATGCTGCTTATAGTCCCTAAGAGCTACCATGATATTATATCCGATCAGGCCGTCAGGCGAAATAGCCCTTGCCTTTTCCATTTCTTTCCGAATGGACCGCTGATTTGCACCTGACGGGTCCGCGTCAAAGTCCGGCTCCCGAAAGCCGATCTGGGCCGTCGAAATAATGCCCATTCCTCCCTCCTTCGCAACTGTCCCCGCCAGATTTCCCAGGCTGATTCCTACCCCCATACCGCCCTGTATCAGGGGCACCCTGGCCGTCTTTTCGCCAATTTTAAGTGGACTCATATTTACATGACCTCTCTTTTCATTTACATCTTTCTGAATCGTCTGTAGCGTTTTTCGGTCAGCTCATCCCCGGAAAAAGCTGTATACTTTTCCAGGAATTTCTTCATGTGCGGTTCCAGTACGGCGCAGACTTCTTCAAGCTTCTCCTGTGTATAATGTTCCGGCTCCGGTATGACCTGTTCGATGATCTGGAGCCGCAGCAGGTCATCCGCCGTCAGCCGCATGACTTCGGCGGCCTCGCTGGCGCGTTTGCTGTCCTTCCACAAAATGCTGGCAAATCCTTCCGGGGAGAGTATGGAGTATACGGAATTTTCCAGCATCCATACCTCGTCGGCAACTGCCATTGCGAGAGCTCCGCCGCTTCCGCCCTCACCGATTACCACGGACAGAACCGGAATTTTCAGCCCGGACATTTCAAACAGGTTTCTGGCAATTGCCTCTCCCTGCCCGCGTTCTTCGGCCTCCAGGCCGCAGAATGCGCCCGGGGTATCCACAAAGCAGATGACCGGACGGCCGAATTTCTCCGCTTGTTTCATCAGGCGCAGCGCTTTTCTGTAGCCGTCGGGGGACGGCATACCGAAGTTGCGTTCTATGTTTTCCCTGGTGTTTCTTCCTTTTGCCTGTGCGATCACGGTCACCGGGCTGCCCGCAAAATATGCAATCCCGCCTGTGATTGCCTTGTCGTCCTTGTAACACCTGTCTCCGTGTAATTCTATGAAGTGATCGAATAGATTTTCAATGTAATCAGAACCCACCGGACGGTCTTTCCTTCTGGATATCTGAACACGGTCCCAGGCACTGCGCGCTTTCTTGCCCCTGCCGACCTGGATTGTGTGTTCCTTTCTCACCTTCGCCAAGCGCTCTATACAAGCATCACCGCTGTGCAGACGAAGTATCTCCGCCAATTCTGGTTTCATGTTTTCACGCGCAACGATACGGTCTATGAAACCATGTTCCAGTAGAAATTCTGAACGCTGAAATCCTTTGGGCAGCTTTTCCCCGATGGTCTGTTCAATAACACGGGGGCCGGCAAATCCGATCAGTGCGTGGGGTTCTGCCAAAATGATATCACCCAGCATCGCAAAGCTGGCAGTTACACCGCCCGTAGTCGGATCCGTCAAAACAGATATATACAGCTGCCCCGCATCGCTGTGCCGTTTCAGAGCCGCCGATGTCTTAGCCATCTGCATCAGGGATACAATCCCCTCCTGCATTCTTGCGCCGCCGGAACAGGCAAAGATAATAACGGGAAGCTTTTCCTTTGTTGCACGCTCCACTGCACGGGCGATCTTCTCGCCCACTGCCTCACCCATGCTCGCCATGAGAAACCGGCCGTCACATACGCCGACCACGGCCGGCATGCCTTCTATTTTTACCTTCCCCGTAACAATAGCTTCTTCCAGCCTTGTTTTCTCCTGAAGTGCTTTTATCTTCTCCTCATACCCATTAAAGTTCAAAGGATTTTTCGTCGTCATTTCCCTGTCCCACTCTTCGAAGGATCCTTCATCCGCCAGCATCTCTATCCTTCTGTACGCGTGGACGCGGAAGTAGCCGCGGCACTTCGGACAGATATAGAAGCCCTGCTTAACATCCTCCGCAATAATAGCCGCGCCGCATTTATTACATTTTCTGAGAAGCCCCTCCGGGACTTCTGGCCTAGACTCGTTCAGAGAAATATAACTCTTTCTGCTCGTCTTCTTAAACATATTCTGTAACTTCATAAACAGCTCCTTCATGGGGGTCACTTCATAGGGGTCTGACCCCTTTGCGAACCTTTTTCTGACAATTCTGATAATCTTGATATGCCGCTTTACATTTTTTCTATAAATTCGATGTCTATATCACCAGACTCAAAATCTGGATGGTGTAATATTTCGTACTGATAGTCTACGTTTGTGTCGATCCCCTCGATGATGATCTCTCCCAGTGCGCTGCGCATCTTGCGGATCGCCTCTTTTCGGTTTCCTGCGTGTACGATCAGTTTTGCAAGCATGGAATCATAATATGGGGTCACCGTATATCCGCTGTATATGGCAGCGTCTATACGCACGCCTTTCCCTCCCGGGAGGTACATGTCCGTAATCGTTCCTGGTGACGGGCGGAAGTTCTTCTTCGGGTTTTCCGCGTTGATACGGCATTCTATGGCGTGCCCGGTTATTTTGACATCCTCCTGAGCATAGCGCAGCTTTTCGCCGTCTGCAATGCGGATCTGCTCTTTTATTAAATCAATTCCGGTTACCCACTCTGTTACCGGGTGTTCTACCTGGATCCTTGTGTTCATCTCCATAAAATAGAAGCTCCCGCTTTTTTCCAGCAGAAATTCTATTGTACCTGCATTCGTGTAGCCCGCTGCTTTTGCGGCTTTGGCTGCTGCATCCCCCATGTTTCTCCGCATTTCTTCGGTAAGAGCAATGGACGGGGATTCCTCTATCATTTTCTGGTGGTTCCTCTGTACGGAACAGTCGCGTTCACCAAGGTGGATGACGTTTCCATGTTTATCCGCAAGTATCTGGAACTCAATGTGCCGGGGATGCTGGACAAAATGCTCGATATACATGGTGCCGTCCCCAAAGGCCATCTGGGCTTCTTTCTGTGCCGTGTTGAAACTGTTCTCAAAATCTTCCGGGGTTTCCGCCACCCGCATGCCTTTTCCGCCGCCGCCAAGGGCCGCCTTGACTATGACAGGATAGCCAATCTGATCAGCCGCGGCAGCACCTGTTTTTGCATCGTAAATCGGTTCGGTGCTCCCCGGGATCACAGGTACACCGGCTGCTGTCATCGTATTTCTGGCTTCCTGTTTATTTCCCATTTTTTTAATCACTTTAGACTCTGGGCCGATAAATGTTATATTGCACTGCTCGCACAGTTCCGCAAATTTACTGTTTTCAGACAGGAAACCGAACCCCGGATGGATTGCGTCCGCACCGGATACAAGGGTCGCGCTTATGATACTCTCCATACTCAGATAACTCTGCGCAGAAGGAGCCGGACCAATGCAGACCGACTCATCCGCCAGCTGTGTATGCAGGGCTTCCCTGTCGGCTTCAGAATAGACTGCCACTGTCTCGATTCCCATTTCGCGGCAGGCACGGATAATGCGTACTGCAATTTCTCCCCGGTTTGCAATCAATACCTTTTCAATCATAACTTGCACATCTCCTTAATTTCCAACCATGAATGTCAACTCTGCCGTTACTACAACTTTACCATCCACAGAAGCAACTGCCTGGCCTACTCCCACGGGGCCCTTCTGCTTGATAATCGTAGTCTCCAGCTTCAGCTTATCCCCCGGATATACCATACCTTTGAATTTGCATTTCTGAATGCCTCCAAAGAATGCGATTTTACCTCTGTTTTCCTCTACGCTTAATATGGCAACGGCGCCTGCCTGTGCCAATGCCTCCAGCGTCAGAACGCCGGGCATAACCGGATGTTCCGGGAAGTGGCCCTTAAAAAAGTCCTCACGGTATGTCACGCATTTATACCCAACCGCATATTTGCCGGGCTCATAGTCTTCAATATAATCCAAAAGAAGAAATGGATGTCTGTGCGGAATAATCTCCTGGATTTGTTTAATATCTAATCTGTTCACTCTTAACCTTCTTTCTTGAAAAGGGGGTCAGACCCCTCTGCAGAGGGGTCTGACCCCCTTGACCTTGATTGACTATTTTATAACAAACAACGGCTGTCCATATTCTACTGTATCGCCATTTTCTACCAGTACTTCTGCCACGGTTCCTGCATAATCGCTCTCGATGTCATTCATTAACTTCATGGCCTCTACGATTGCCAATACCTGGCCCTCTTTTACACTGTCCCCTATATTTACGAAGGGGGCGGCATCTTCTGACGGTGCCGCATAGAATGTACCGACTAAAGGTGATTTTACTATTTTGCCCTCTGCTGCCGGGGCAGATACTGTTTCCTCTCCGGCCGGATCCGATGCCGCGGCGGCCGCCGGAGCCGGATTTGCCGGGGATGAAGCTGGCTGATTCGGGGCTGCCGGAGCCTGGATTGTTAATACAGGCTCTGGCGCGGCTTCAGCCGGAACCGTTTTTATCGTTTTTTTGAGAGAAAGCTTCACTGCGCCTTCCTCATATTTAAATTCTGTCAGCGTGGATTTTGAAACTGCATCCACTAACTGTAATATCTCGTCTATTTTCATGCTGCCTCCTTTTTGTGCGGCGCACTATGCTTCATACTTCTTAACTAATAAAGTTGCGTTATGTCCCCCAAAACCAAGGGAATTGGTCAGTACATAATTCACGTCTTTTTCTATGGGCGCACCTACTGCATAATTCAGGTCGCATTCCTCATCTGTCTCTGTGGTTCCCACCGTCTGATGGATAAAACCGTCCGTGATGCTTTTTACGCACACGACGAATTCCACACCGCCGGCTGCACCGAGGAGATGTCCTATCATGGATTTTGTAGAGTTGATGACAACGTCTTTTGCCGCATCTCCCAGCGCATATTTGATGGCCCGGGTCTCAAATAAATCGTTGTGGTGGGTGCTGGTCCCGTGGGCATTGATATAATCAATCTTTTCCGGCTCCACGCCCGCCTCTTTCATCGCCAGTTTCATCGCCATGCCGGCTCCTTCGCCGTCTTCCTGCGGCGATGTAATATGGTATGCATCTCCTGTTGAACCATAACCCACCAGCTCCGCATAGATCTCCGCTCCCCTCGCTTTTGCATGCTCCAGCTCTTCGAGTACTACGATTCCCGCACCCTCGCCCAGAACGAATCCGTCCCTCTCTTTGTCGAACGGGATCGACGCCCGTTTGGGGTCTGCAGAGGTGGATAGTGCGGTCAGCCCGGAAAATCCGGCCACTCCGGTAGGGCAGATGCAGCTTTCCGTTCCACCTGCCACCATAATGTCCGCGTCGTCATACTGAATTGCACGAAAAGCGTCTCCGATACAATTTGTTCCTGAAGCACAGGCCGTCACGACATTCGTGCACTTCCCTTTCAGCCCTAGCTGTATCGACACATTTCCGGCCGCCATATTGGATATCATAAGCGGAACCATCAGCGGGTTCACCCTGCTCGGTCCCTTTTCCACAATTTTCGTATAATTCTGCTCCACTGCCTGAAGGCTTCCGATACCGGATCCCACGATTACGCCCGCCCGGTACGCATCTTCTGCCTCCATATCGATTCCCGCATCCACGAACGCCTCTTTTGCCGCCGCAACAGCATACTGGGAAAATGCTTCCATACGCTTAGCCGCCTTAAAATCCATGCGCTCTTTTGCCACGAAATCCTTTACCTCCGCCGCAATCTGTACTTTATACTCAGAAGCGTCAAACCTTGTAATAGGCCCAATGCCCACCTTCCCGCTGCGGATGCCGCTCCAGAATTCCTCTACCGTATTCCCGATCGGAGTCACTGCCCCTAGCCCGGTTACTACTACTCTTCTTTTCATACTGATCTCCTTCTACATCGCCATTCCGCCGTCCACACACAGGACCTGCCCCGTGATATAACCGGCATTTTCAGAAGCCAGAAATGCAACCGCTTCCGCAATATCCTCCGGCTCCCCGAAACTCCCCAGAGGAATCTGCGCTGCAGCCCCCTCCTTTACTTTTTCAGAAAGTTCTGCCGTCATTTCCGTATTAATAAATCCCGGCGCAACCGCATTCACCGTCACGCCTCTGGATGCCAGCTCCCTGGCAGCGGCTTTCGTAAGCCCGATTACCCCTGCTTTTGAGGCGGAGTAATTCGCCTGCCCTGCATTTCCCATCACGCCTGAAACAGAGGATAGATTGATAATCCGGCCGCTTCTCTGCTTCATCATCTGCCTGGAGGCAAAACGAATACAGTGAAACGTACCTTTCAGATTCGTATCCAGCACCGCATCAAAATCATCCTCGGACATTCTCATCAGCAGTCCGTCACGCGTAATCCCTGCATTGTTGACCAGAATGTCAATCTGGCCGAACTTTGCAATGACTTCTTTTATAAACTTCTCACAGGCGCCAAAATCGGATACGTCGCACTGCATCGTCTCTGCCTTCCCGCCAGTCTTCTCTATCTCATCTTTTACTTCGTCTGCACGCCCCGCAGAGCCATTATAATTAATCACAACCACCGCGCCCTGAGAGGCTAGTTTCAGGGCTACAGCCCTTCCAATTCCTCTGGATGCACCAGTAACAACCGCTACTTTTCCTTCTAACATAATTCCTGAACCACCTTATCTACATCTTCCCACGTTCCTACATTATATACCTTTACATCTTTACTGATCTTTCTCATAAATCCAGCCAGCGTCCGGCCCGGCCCGATTTCTACAAACCGGTCAACGCCGTCCGCAATCATCGCCTCCACACTCTGCTGCCAGAGAACGGACGACGCAACCTGCTTTGCCAAAAGAGCCTTTGTCTGGCCAATATCACGAACATACGCTGCCGTTACATTTGTCACATAAGGGATCTGCATCGGATGCAGTTCAACATGCTCCAGCACCTCTGCCAGCTTCTTCCCTGCTTCCTCAAGCATAGGCGAATGGAATGGGCCGCTCACATTCAGCGGAAGCACGCGCTTTGCTCCGGCTTCTTTCAAAACCTCCGCCGCCTGATCCACGCTTTCCTTCCATCCGGTTATCACAATCTGTCCCGGACAATTATAATTTGCAACGCTGACTCCTGTCACACCTCCTAGTACCGCTTCAATATCGGATGCAGATAATCCAAGAACAGCCGCCATAGCGCCTTTTCCATCAGGAACCGCATTCTGCATAAGGATTCCCCGCTTGCGAACCGTGACAATAGCATCCTCTGCCGACATTCCGCCGGTTGCTGCTGCTGCACAGTATTCACCCAGACTTAGTCCCGCCGTCACATCGGGCTTAAGCCCCCGCTCTTCCAGTACCTTTTCCATAGCCAGGCAGACCGTAACCAGCGCCGCCTGGGTATATTCGGTCTGATCCAGCAGGTCATTTTCTTCAAAACACAGCGCTTTCATATCTATATCCAGCAATTCCGATGCCCGATCAATCAGCATCCTTGCCGTTTCACTTTGTTCATAAAAATCTTTCCCCATACCGGCCTTCTGTGCGCCCTGTCCGGGAAATATAAATGCCGTCTTACTCATAAAACCCTTTTCCTCCAATCAGGCCGTCTGTCTCTCTCACCAGCTTTTGAATCAGTTCCGTACAAGACAACTCTTCCTTCACCATGCCCGCAATCTGGCCGGACATTACACTGCCGTTTATCACATCGCCTTCCACAACCGCCTTGCGCAGCCCGCCCAGTGTCAGCAGTTCCAGCTCCTCAAAAGAGGCTCCCTCCTGTTCCTTCTGTAGGTAGGTCTTCGTCATCTGGTTTCGCAGGGCCCGCACCGGATGCCCGGTTGAACGGCCTGTAACCCGGGAATCGATATCCCTTGCCTTAATAATGCATTTTTTATAATTTTCATGAACAACAGATTCTTTCGTAACCACAAAATGAGTCCCCATCTGCACGGCCTGCGCACCCAGCATAAATGCCGCCGCAATTCCTCTGCCGTCCGCGATGCCGCCTGCGGCAATCACCGGGATACTCACCGCATCCGCAACCTGCGGAACTAAAACCATGGTGGTATTCTCACCAATGTGCCCGCCGGCTTCCGTACCTTCCGCTACCAGAGCATCCGCCCCGCAGCGTTCCATTCGTTTAGCAAGTGCAACAGAGGCAACGACCGGAATCACCTTAACCCCCGCCTCTTTCCACATCTTCATATATTTTTCAGGAGAACCGGCGCCTGTTGTAACGACTTTAACGCCTTCCTCCACAATCACTTCTGCCACTTCGTCCGCGTAAGGACTCATCAGCATAATATTTACGCCAAAAGGCTTCGTTGTAATCTTTTTGGCTTCCCTGATCTGTTCCCGTACCCAGTCTGCCGGCGCACTCGCCGCTCCAATCAGCCCAAGTCCGCCAGCTTCTGATACGGCGGCTGCAAGATGATGTTCAGCAACCCATGCCATTCCACCCTGGATAATCGGATATTCAATTCCTAATATTTCGGTTACTTTCGTCTTCATACTAACAACCTTTCTTTCAAGTACTTATTATTTGTGCGCTTCTAAATATTTTACAACGTCTCCGACTGTAGCGATCTGCTCCAGATCCTCAGATGGAATCTCCACATCAAATTCTTCCTCAAATGCCATCACAACTTCAAACAGATCCAGAGAGTCTGCTCCAAGGTCATCCTTGAATGAAGTTGCTTCTGTAATTGTGTTGCTGTCTGCTCCCAATGAATCTGCTACGATTTCTTTTACTTTTTCTAACATAGTTTTAAATTCCTTTCATGCTCTTTTCTTTATATTTATTATTTATTTATGTAATCCGGCCTGGTACATCGTAAAATAATGAACTGAACATTGATATTCAGCCTTATATCCAGCCGGAGATTACCCGTTTCAATTACCTGTTTCTAATTCCTGTTCTATAGAAAATTACCTGATATACCGCCTCTACCATTCCAGAAAGGCCGCTCCCCAGGAAAGCCCTGCCCCGAACCCCGACAGTACCAGCCTATCGCCCTTTTTGAGCGTTCCCTTCCGGTTCAACTCATCTAATAAGATGGGAATGCTGGCCGAGGATGTATTCCCATATTCCTGCATATTCATGGGAAATTTACTGATATCCTGTTTCAGCCTTTTCGCCACAGCCTCTACGATCCTCTGGTTTGCCTGGTGAAGAACAAAATAATCCACCTCATCCGCAGTGCGCCCCGCCCCGGACAAAACCTCCAGAACTGCCTCCGGCACCTTCTTAACTGCGAATTTAAACACGGCCTGGCCGTTCATTTTCATATAAGAGTCCGTGTCCTGTTCATCAGGTAACCGGTCCTTGCGGTGCCTGCTCATACACGTTAGCGCATTTCCTTTCCCCCCGTCAGAATGGGTAACCGGCTGATAAAGGGTGCCTTCTTCAGCTCTGAGCACGGCCGCCCCAGCCCCGTC
The DNA here is from genome assembly GCF_009680135.1 of Eubacterium sp. BIOML-A2. NCBI lineage: Bacteria > Bacillati > Bacillota > Clostridia > Eubacteriales > Eubacteriaceae > Eubacterium > Eubacterium sp. BIOML-A2. The sequence goes on along the minus strand of NZ_WKZK01000038.1, from coordinate 34,667 downwards.
CCCAAACAAAATACAGGTGCCTCTGTCTTTCCAGTTCACCGTATTCGATAAACTTTCCGCCCCAATCACCATGATCGTCCGGTACATCCCGGAAGCAATATAGGCCTGGGCTGTATTATACGCAAAAAGAAACCCCGTACATGCCGCATTCAAATCAAATCCGGCCGCATTGACAGCCCCCAGTTCCCGCTGCACCTCGCACGCCGTACAGGGAAGCAGAACCTCTGAAGTGAACGTCGATACCAGGATCAAATCCAGCTCCTTTGGATCCACGCCGCTGTCTTCCAGCGCTGCCCGGGACGCCTTCACAGCCATGGAAACAGTCGTGTCATCCTCAATAATATGCCGCCTCACAACACCGGTCCTCTCCCGTATCCATTCATCACTGGTATCGACCAGCCTGGCTAAATCATCGTTATCCAGAAAATGCTCCGGCACATAAGAACCTGTTCCACATATCTTTCCTATCATATTCTATCTCCATGTTTGAATTCGTAATTTTATTTTTATCCAAATACTTTTATCTTAAAATACTTTGATTATCAAAGTATAATAGCAAATAGCTTATTTGTCAAGAGGAATATTTGTAGGATGTAGGGAGAGCCGCCCTCAGAAATTACAATGCCGAACAATCGATTAAAAGATACAGTATTCGAAATTGTTGAAAACCAGCTGGCCTCTGATGTATACCCATTTGTAAAAGCTGCGGAAAGAGGTAAGTACTATAAATCCATTCTGGCAAATGCAGAAAACCCGGGCAGCCGGATCATTAATACTGAGGATGTGGCAGATCTGTTTGGGGTGCTGTGAGGAGGCTTTGCAATTTCACTGCACCTCCTCAAGTATCGGTGCAGGCCAATGAATCTCCTTGTCTTGAACAATGACTACAAACACCTTCTGAATTCAGAAAATTCATCTAAAATGCCTAAAGGTAAAGAATTTTAAAATAGGGGTTTACAAAGTCCGGTAGCTTATGATAGAATATCACTTGTCGAGCGGAAGTGGCGGAATGGCAGACGCGCTAGATTCAGGTTCTAGTGGGAGTTTATCCTGTGAGAGTTCAAGTCTCTTCTTCCGCATTGATTGAGAAGTGAGAAGTCTTAATATATTAAGGCTTCTCTTTTTTATGATATAGGAAATTCCTTTGGAATTTTCTATATCATAAAACTCCTCCGGGAGGATGCACGTATGCCAATGGACCTGCACATACTAATACGTATCTCTGTATGTTCAGCAGCAACTTGACCAAACACTACTACTAAAGGCCCATTGACGATATCTTTTGTTTTAAATATAATGAAACTATAAATTTATTGTAGCCAAAAACAGGTGAAAACAGGACATGAAAAAGGCCCAAAGCATGCATCGGCATAGCTTTGCTGCTCATAACAGAGGCGCTTCTTTCAACTGCCCCTGTTTCATCCCATACTAAGAGGAGGGAAACGATGAAAAAAATTTATGCCTTAGGAGATGTAACATGTTCACACTGCGCACAAGTGATGGAAACTAAAATGAGTGCCATTCCTGGCGTAACATCAGCAATGATTTCTTTTAAATTAAAAAAAGTAACTGTTAATATGGATGATGACAAAGAAGCAGAGGTTGAAAGCCAGGTTCTCAACTTAATAGAGAACCCTGTTTACTGTAAGACTTGTCCTAACAGATAATTCGGGCAGACCAAAGTAATTTCGTACAGTCATATAGAGAATGGCTGCGGACAGCTTACCATTCAATGTCCGCCATTCGTTGCACAGTTTGTTCATGGTTTATCAAGTATCTCCACTTGAATCGTTGTAGTTCTAAAACCAGTACTAGATTCCGGGTGCTCCGGAATCTTCTTGAAACAGCGCTGTATCGCTCAATACTCCTTTTATGGGTTTAAGCGGCACAACGCTGTTTTAAGATTGTTTAAATAATTCTACTACTAAAGGCCCATTGACAGCATTTTTTCTTTTCCATATAATGAAACTATAAGTATATTGTAGCCAAAAGGGTGGAAATAGGACGGAGAAAAAAGACCCCAGAGTGTACGCCGGCATAAGATATTTTCAGCTGCTTCATTGTTGTTCATGGAATCAGGCAATTCTTTCGTATGAGCCGAAAATCACCCAATCTCTAAGAGGAGGGAAAGAAATGAGAAAAGTATATACCTTAGACAACGTAACCTGTACACACTGCTCTCAAGTGACGGAAACACATATCAGCACCTTAACGGGAGTGAATAAAGCCGTAGCTTCATTCAAATTGAAGAAGATTACCGTTGATATGGACGATGACAAAGAAGAAGAGATTGAGCGTCAGATCCAAAAGATTCTTGCCGATCCATTTTACTGTAAGAATTGCCCTAACAGAGAATAACGACATGCAGCAGCGGTGTATCCCTCCATATCCCTTTACCGGGATGGATCGATACACCGCTGTTTTTGTTGATTCACCTCTCCCCCTATAGAGTTGGGAGAATCCTCACTAAACTTATTGAAACCGGCTCATTCTGCCAGCTGGTTATATTTTCCCCGCGGAACATAATGTGTATGCAGCAGATCATGAGCCTTATGTCCATTCGGATCTCCCAGAAATTCTGCATATAGTTTCATCAGATCCGGATTCTCATGGGACTTGCGCAGCACCTTGCGTTCATCCTCGCTGTACAGGGCCCGCGACCTCTTTTCACGATATCCCTCCTCACTGCACCGCGGCTGGCCGCCGCCGTTGATACAGCCGCCGGGACATCCCATCACCTCGATGAAGTGATATGGCGATGCACCATCCGCAACCTCCTGCATAAGTCTGGATGCCCCTGCCAGGCCGCTGGTCACTGCAATCTTCACCGTCACGCCCTGCAGATGCGCGTATTCCGGCAGCGTTTTCCCAATGGTGATCTCCGCCGTCTTCACCTGCTCAAGACCTACAATTGGCGTTACATGCAGTTTTTCAAAAGGCAGTTCTTCCCCGGTTACTACTTCATAAACCGTACGCAGAGCGGCTTCCATTACGCCTCCGGTCACACCGAATATATCAGCCGCGCCGGTCCCCAGCCCCATTGGAGCATCAAATTCTGCATCGGGCAGCTTTACGAAATCGATGCCTGCTTTCTTAATCATTCGCGCCAGTTCCCGTGTAGTCAGCACCGCATCTACGTCGCGTTTTCCTTCCACTTCCATCTCTGGCCGCTGAATCTCGTATTTCTTTGCCGTACAGGGCATAACCGAAACCACGAACATATCCTCGGGCTCTGTGCCCGTTTTCTCTGCATAGTAGGACTTCACTAATGCTCCCATCATGGTATGCGGGCTCTTACAGGTAGAGAGATGTCCCAGTGCCTCCGGGAACTGGTGCTCCACATGCTTGATCCAGCCCGGAGAGCAGCTTGTGATCATCGGAAGCACGGCTTCTTCGCCGGCCAGCGCCGCATTCAGGCGCCCCAGCAGCTCAGTCCCTTCCTCCAGGATCGTCAGATCCGCGGAGAATAAGGTATCGAATACGTCATCAAATCCTATATCGTGAAGGGCTGCGGCGATTTTACCTGTTACCGGAGTTCCACAGGGCAGGCCGAATTCCTCACCCAGAGCCGCACGCACGGCGGGAGCCACCTGAACCACCACCCGCTTCCTGGGATCGGCCAAGGCCTTCCAAACCGGTGTCAGGCCATCTGTCTCCTTGAGTGCTCCGGTGGGACAGACGATGGTGCACTGCCCGCACATCGCACAGGATGTGGAATTAAGCGGCAGCCCCATCGCCGGGCTGACCGTAGTCTCAAATCCCCTGTTCTGCGCCTGAATTGCCCCTACCTTTTGTATTCCCGCGCAGGCAGTCACACAGCGGCGGCACAGAATGCATTTGCTGGTATCACGGGTAATGGACGGGGATATGTCCACATGCCCCTCGGACACTGCGCCTTCAAAACGGCTTTCAGACACGTCCAGCTCATATCCGAGGGCCTGCAGCTCACAGCTCTGGTTACGGCTGCAATTCAGGCAGTCCTGTGAATGATTGGACAAAAGAAGTTCATACAGAACCTTCCTGGCCTCCAGAACCTTTGGAGAATGGGTTCGCACCTTCATGCCCTCTCTGGCCTTTACCATACAGGACGCCTGCAGGTTCTTCATCCCTTCCACTTCCACCACGCAGATACGGCAGGAACCGTACTGGTGGACATCTTTCATATGGCACAGGCTGGGCACGCGGATGCCGGAAGCCTCTGCCGCTTCCATGATGGTGGAGCCTTCCAATACCTCCACCGGCTTTCCATTTATTGTTAAATGTATCATATTAACCTCCTGGTCTCTGTCTTGTTATGGGTTCCCGCTGCTACCGCCTGTCGCAATGCAGACAGCGCAGGGACTCTGCCATAGCGTCCAGCTTGTGATATCCACAGTTTACTTCCCGGAAATTGCCGGTCCGTTCTTCCGGTTTCAGGCATCTGGTCGGGTAACGGTCATGGGGTTCGTTCACTTCCAGTTCGATTTCCGGAATGTCGAACTGCTGCCCCTTGTTCAATTCCCCTGTTCCGCCCAGGTACTGATCGATCTTCACGGCGGCCTGCTTGCCGTCGGCAATGGCCTGGATCACAACATTCTTGCCCCATGGGCTGACATCGCCTCCCGCAAATATGCCTTTCTCTGCAGTCTGTCTGGTATATTTATTGATCTCCAGTTTGCCGGTCTTATCCATCCCCACATTGGTCGTCCTGTAAACCTTGTGGTCCACATCCTGATTTATGGCAGTAACGACACCGTCACAATCGATGGTAAAGTTCGAACCCTGCAGCTGTTTGGTCAGCCTGCGCCCGTCGCTGCCAAATTCCGCTATACGGCGGCGGATCAGATGAACCCCAGTCACTTTGCCTTGTTCACCCACGAATTCCAGCGGGGACGCCAATGATATAATCTCAATGCCCTCTTCCCGTGCCTCTTCTACCTCTTCCCTGCCTGCAGGCATCTCCTGCTCTGTTCTGCGGTAGACTACGGTAACCTGCTCTGAGCCGAGGCGGACGGCGGTTCTCGCAACATCAATCGCCGTACTGCCCCCGCCGATAACAACAAGATGTTTCGGTACGGACAGGTCTTTCTTCAACCCAACGCGTTTCAGGAATCCGACGCCGCTTTCCACGCCTTCCAGTTCCTCGCCCGGGATATCGAGCAGACGGGAAGCCTGGGTCCCTGCCGCAATGTAAACAGCATCAGACTGGCTGCGCATATCATCAAAGCTCAAGTCTGTACCTATGCTGGTGTTCAGATGGATATGGACGCCGCTCTTTTCGATGGCATGGATCTCTTTCTCGAGAACCTGCTTAGGCAGCCGGTACTCGGGGATTCCCCAATATAAAACGCCGCCGGCCACGGATTCTGCTTCGTATATATGTACTTCATGCCCCAGGTTTGCCAGGTAATAGGCACAAGTCAGGCCAGACGGGCCGGCTCCGATGACGGATATTCTCTTTCCGGTAGACGGCAGCGGCTCCACCATCGGGATATTATAATCATCCCGAAGCGCGTAATCCCCGATAAATCTTTTTACAGAACAAATAGCAACAGGCTCATCCACCTGCGCCCTTCGGCAGTGATCCTCACACGGATGGGTGCAGACACGCCCGCACACAGCCGGGAATGGATTATCCTGCCGGATCAGACGGTAGGCATCGTCGGTCCGCCCTGCTGCCAGCAGAGAAAGGTAACCCGGAATATAAACATTTGCCGGACATGCATTTCGGCACGGTGAGGTCTGAAGTTCCGCACAGACACCTGCCGCGCAGTGTTTATCATAAATGTGGGATTCATATTCCCCACGGAAATATTTTAAAGTGGAAAGTACCGGGTTAGGAGCTGTCTGCCCAAGGCCGCACATGGCAGTCTGTTTGATCGTCTCCGCCAGTTCCTCTAAAAGCTCCAGGTCTTCCGGACGGCCATCCCCTTCCGTTATCCCTTCCAGAAGCTCCAGCATGCGGCGGGTGCCGTTACGGCAGGGGAGACATTTGCCGCAGGATTCATCACAGATAAAATCCATGAAATACCGGGCCGTATCTACCATACACGTATCTTCGTTCATGACGACCAGACCGCCGGACCCCATGATCGCCCCAAGCTCCGCCAGGGACTCATAATCCACCGGGGTATTCAAATGCGCCCTGGTGAGACAGCCGCCGGAAGGCCCGCCTGACTGAATGGCCTTGAACTGCTTGCCCCCTATGATACCGCCGCCAATCTTATAGATGATATCCCCCAGAATCGTGCCCATAGGAACTTCAATGATCCCGGCGTTAACGATGTCTCCTGCCAGGGCAAACACCTTCGTTCCGGCGCTCAGATCCGTACCGATTTTTCGATACCAGCTGGAGCCGTTCAGGATAATAGGCGCCACATTAGCCAGCGTCTCCACATTATTGATGATCGTCGGGCTTTCAAACAGGCCCTTTTCAAACGGGAACGGCGGTTTCTGGCTTGGCTCTCCCCTCCTGCCCTCAATAGAGGCCAATAGGGAAGTCTCTTCGCCGCACACAAATGCACCCGCCCCTATGCGGATCTCTACGTCAAAATCAAAACCGCTGCCCATGATGTTTTTGCCCAGAATACCGGCCGCCCTGGCCTGGTCGATGGCATCGCCCAGCCTCTTTACCGCGATGGGATATTCTGCGCGCACATAAATATAGCCTTTTGATGCTCCGATCGCGTATCCACCCAGCATCATACCTTCGATGACGCTGTGGGGATCCCCTTCCAGGAGGCTCCGGTCCATGAATGCCCCGGGATCCCCTTCATCCGCGTTGCAGACCATGAATTTGCGTCCGTCCGGCGACTGGGCCTTCATTCCTGCCTCCCATTTTACGCCGGTTGGGAAGCCCGCGCCTCCGCGCCCTCTCAGGCCGGAGTTTTTCACGACCGCGACCACCTCTTCCCGGCTCATGCCGCTCAATACCTTTGCAAGCGCCCCATACCCATCCCTGGATATATAGGCCGCCAGAGAAGAGAACTCCATCCTTCCGCAGTTTCTCAGGGCAATGCGGACCTGGCCCTCAAAGAAGCCGATATCTTTCATCAACGGTACATGGATCCCCATGTCGTCATCAAAGTATGTATACTCCTCGCATACCTCATCATTCATCAGATGCCTGAACACAATATGATCCACCTTTTCCGGATCCATCTCGGTATAGAATACTCCGTCAGGCTCAACCAGGATCACCGGTCCCAGAGAACAGGTTCCCATACAGCCGGTGACCAGGACCTCTATCTCGTCCTCCAGCTGATAATTGGCCAGCGACTCGTGAAGCGCGTCTTTTACTTCCTGACAGTGGGAGGAGATACAGCCCGCGCCTCCGCACACCAGAACCTGGCGTCTGTACTTTCTCCGCTGCGCCAGGTAATCTCCTTTGATCACGCGGAGATCCATCTGGTCCCTTACCACCAGGGTTTCCCTGGATGTCTCATTTATTACAGCCATAGTTTTACTCCTCCTCATAGTAGCGTTGCAGTATCTGTTCCAGTTTGTCGGGGTTTACTTGTTTGTAGACCTGATCGTCTATGGACATGGCCGGCGCCAGCCCGCAGGAACCGATACAGCGGGCCACTTCAAACGTGAATATCCTGTCCTTTGTGGTCTCCCCAATCTCTACACCCAGAATCTCCCTCAGCCTCTCCACAATCTTTTTACCGCCCCTTACATAGCAGGCCGTGCCGAGACAGACACGTATAGTGTGCTTACCTCTTGGCTGGGTGGCAAAGAAGGAGTAAAATGTAACGACCCCTGACACCTCGGCCAAAGGTATATCCAGGCCGTCCGCTATGACTTCCTGCACCTCCAGCGGCAGATAGCCATAGATTCCCTGTGCCATGTGGAGAACCTGGATCAGGCTCCCTTCCTTCCCTTTGTACTCCGCTGTCAATTCCGCGATCCGCTCCAGCAGAGCTGTCTCACTGTGGGCACAGCCACAGCATCCTTGTGTGTATTCACCCATCAATTAGTGCCTCCTTTTACTTTTTTATTGTGAAAAAACATACAAAGTAAAAGCGGGAACTGCCTGAATGGCAGCTCCCGCTGATTGATTACCTGTATGTTTTTTACATCCTGAATCCTGTTTTCCTGTTTTTTTATGTATATACTGGTCCATATGATATGACTCCTCCCTGTTTCTGGCATTTTCCCCTAAAAATCAGGAACGATAAGCTTGTTATTAATTGTACAAATTCAAGCGAATTGTCTGAAAGTTTTTGTTATGGTACCGATCATATCACAACCAGTTTGTCTCTGTCAAGATGCAATCGCAAAATTCATAGTATGACAAAGAATTGACAGACAACAAAAACTGCTATCCAAAGAGGCACTCCCTATATATATCTGCCCCCATATCCGCCTCCGCCGCAGCACAGCCCGCTGCCACCGCAGCACAGATTACAGAGCAGATTTGCAATACAGAGTTTCATGCACAAATCGCTGCCGCCCGCCCCCGGATATCCATACACGCTCTGCCGCTGCTGATACCAGGAACCGCCGCCCTGCAGGCGCTGCAGCAGCATCTGGTACTGCATATTCTCCGGCTCCAGCCTTACGGCTTCCTTCGCATGTTCCAGTGCAGTGACATTGCTGCCCATCCCCGAATTTGCCGATGCGCTGTAAAAATACCACAGGGCGCTCCTGTCATGGATCCCGTTCAGGACATGGAGCGCCTCTTCATATCGGCCGGCCTGCAGGTAATTGGCCGCCGCCTTCAGGTGTATATCTGTCTCGCTGTTTCCCCCCGAACGCTGTTCCTGCCCGCCGTAGGGGCCATAGCCCCCAAAACCGCCAAAGCCGCCGAAACCTCCATATCCGCCATATCCCCCATAGCTTCCGGTATTCCCATAACCGCCTGTACCTCCGGTATATCCGTGTTCGCGTTCATCCATAATCTGCTGATAGGCCTGCTGTACTTCTTTAAACCTGGTTTCCGCCTCATCACGCATGGGGTTGTTGATATTCGCATCGGGATGGTACTTTCTGCTCAGCGTCCGGTATGCTTTTTTTATCTCTTCATCGGCTGCATCCCTTGACACACCCAACACTTTATACGGATCATTCATCGTCTTCCATTCTCCTCACCATCTCTGTCCCTAACCTTCTAAACGTAACAATTCAGACGGACCTGAACTGTTACGTTTCCTCTCTTTTTTCCGAGAGTTCTCATACCAGAAAAAGAGGCCTGCCGGCAGCACACCGGTCTGCCTCCAGCACCGCTTTTTCTCCTTATCCTGCATCCTCAATCAGCTGTTTTTAATAAAGGTCTGACTGCACTTCGGACAGCGCACCTCGATCTTTCCCTTCCCCTTTGGCACCCTGATCTTCTGTCCGCAGCCAGGGCATTTATAAATATGGTGCGTTTTTCTCTGCTTCCATATAGCTTTCTGATTCCGGAAAAAGCCGCGTATCTTACTCGTCTTTGCCAGAAATGCCTGATTCTCTGCATACCGTTTTGTCACATTCTTTGAAAACATCCGGAAATAGCAGTAGATAATCAGGACCCAGCCCAGTGCATATAAGATAAGACGGACTCTGTCTCCTCCGATTACAGAAGAGATTAACACCACCGCCAGACCCACTATAAGCAGGAACTTCGAAAATGTATCGACTCCGTATCTTCCCTGCATGAAACGTATCAGTTTTTCTTTCATGTTTTACCATCCTCACTTTTATTCCTGCGGCAGCAAGCGGAAATCAGGACTGCCTGTTTCCGGCGTCTTCCCCTGGGCCGTCCCGCTTCCCTCTGTGCTGCTGAATTGATGCCCCGCAGCCATCTGCAGGGTAATGAACTACATGTGAAATATTCTCCTCTGTTTTCTCTGAATTGTCAAGAAATGTCTTATAAAATAAATATAAAATTTACTTGCAAAGGCAACAGTTCAGACCTGCCTGAACTGCTGCGTGCAAAGTGGGCAGGCCCACTTTGTCCCTGCCCATTACTTTTCATTTAAGATATTTTTGCAGATCTCATCTGAGATCAGGTATACAATCCTGGAATCATTCAGCATGACATAGCGGTTTCCCTCACCATCTTCTTTTCCAATATAAAGCGTAAGCGTCTGTTCCTCATCGTCCTGCGTATAGACGGCCTTCACAGTGATTCCTGACGCTTCATCCAGGCCAAATCCGGCCAGGTCTTCCTCCTCCACGGAATAATCCGCGGCCTTGCTCAGGGTGACAGCTCCCAGTCCGCCGGCAGCCGTTGCAATGGCTTCTGTATCGTCATTATTTTCCGAATCATAGGTGGTCTCGCTGCCATCTCTTGTTACGACAACTTTCTTCAGATTGCCGCTTCCAATATTGGGATAGGTATCCAGCTGCGCCATGTCCTCCAGTGAATACTGCAGGTCAGATATGGAAGTGCCGCTCACCGTGTACACCTTTCCCGTATCCCCCACAGTGGCATAATAGTTATCTCCCACAGCATTTCCGTAATAAACAGCGGTCTCTTTTCCGTCTTTTCCGGTCAGCACAACCGTGTATACCGGATCTTTTAACCCATAGTCCTCCAGCGAATCCCCGTCTTTCAGCTCCCGCTCTGCCTTCAGTCTGGCAAAATCAGAGGCCATTTGTTCCGGGTAGCTCTGTGCCAGCGGGAAATCCCGGTCATCGGCATTGTACCACGTACCGTCCTCCTTTACAAAATGAAATTCTCCGCTGCCTGCATCATACTGAATGCTTGTAATTTCGTCTATATCAGTCACGTATACCGTTTCCGCTTCTGTTTTTGCTTCCTTCTTTTCTTCCTGCTTCTTATTCCACCTTTGCATCCCAAGATAGGCAATCAAAAGAACCAGCAGAAGGCAGAGCAGCAAAAGGAAGGATTTCTTCTTTTTTTTCTCCATCTTCATCCGCCCTCCTATGCTTTTCTTCTCTTAAACCATACTGCAAATCCACCGATCAGAATCAGCAGCGGGATACCGAATATTACGAGCAGGCTGAATAGTCCTGCATGCTGCACGGTATTATATTCCGTGGCAAGGCTCTTTGGTTCAATTGAGATATTCTGTACGCCGTCAAAATTGCTGCTTACGGCATTCATAAATAACGTCGTATTCTCAAGCTGCGTGAAGGTATCTGTGATCTGGGAATCGATCAGGCTTCCCGCCGTGATTACGGTCAATCGGCTTTCTTTCGCGCTCTCCTTAGCAGTGTCTGATGTGTCTTTGCTTTGCGTATCGTCCTCTGCTGCTTCAGTAGCTTCGTCTTTATTCTCATCCTTGGTGTCGGCACTGATCTGCTCTGTGGCAACCGCCCCCAGTGTATACGTGCCCTGCGTCTGGCTGTCTTCCGTGACCGCATAGGCGCTGTCCGTCGTTGTCATAAAAGAGCTGGAACTAATGGTATCTCTCTCGGCATCTACCAGGTTCAGGCCCCGGGTATTGGTGACAAGCACCATCTGCGAAGACATGCCTTTCGCCAGATCTCCTGACAATGTAAGCGTCGGGAATATATAGTAATAATTGCCCTGGTAACATCTCTGGGGATCGGCAATATACCCATCGGCTTCTTCCATGCCGTATTCCTTCATGATGGAGGCAATATTCGGAAGCGCTGAAGTGCTGGTATCTCCCAGGAGAATCATCACTTTCCCGCCTGACGAAAGGAATTGCTGCATTGCTGCTTTTTCATCGTCTGTCAAATCCGTGGCCGGCGCGTACATAAGCAGAAGATCGCAGTCTTCGGGTATGGATGCCTGCATCACCAGATTCAGTTCTTCAATCTTGTAATTATTTTTGTCCATTAACTCTGTAATTGAGTTTGATAATGTGGCCTCACCGTGCCCCGTTGTTCTGTATATTTTTTTATTTACATCACTGGTCACGTAATTCACCGCACTGGTCAGCTGGCCTTCGCCGTCGAATTCGGATTCCGATACACTGCCCGTATAATAATAGGAGGAGGTATCCATGACCACAATATCGTCAAATGAAACAGTTGTGCTCTTGCCCGTATCCGCACATTCTACCACGATCGTATTCGCGCTGGTCTCGTACTCCGTTAACGCAGACGGATGGAGTACGGGGTCAATCCACTCCACAGAAATATATTTGGACAAAGCTGCATATTTGCTTAAAAATGTTTTAATCCGGTCGTCCGCCTTGTCTTTCTCTGCCAAAACCGTAAACCTTATTTTATGGTTCAGATCCTTCAGGAGCTCCCGGCTGGTATCCGTGATCTCGTAGATCTTTGTGCTGCTGACATCGATATTCCTGTATTTCTCGGGGATCTGTCCGAATATCATATTGGCTACTATTACGATTGCGACCACGATCACGGTAATCCCCACGCTGTAGGTTCCGTTTTTTGTTCCCGCTGTATGAAATAAATTTTTTATTTTCTGCAATTTCCGGCCCTCCTAACTCCAGCGTCTTTTCTGAATTGCCTGTACTGTCAGGAAAATAAACACTACAATTACAGACAAATACAGAACTATGCCGCTGATATCTACTATGCTGTTCGACGTGATATCCGTAAAAACATTTGCAAGCGCAAGGTTTCCAAGGAACTTCGTCAGAATGTTCTCGAACAGGCTGGATTTTACAATATACGTGACTACACAGGCCGCAATCCCAATGAGTTCAATCCCTCCGCTGATAAACCAGTTGCCCGTCATCTGCTGAATATAGGCAGCTACAATGGTCAGAAGTATGATAATCCCCACAGCGCCGCTGATAGCTGAACTTGGAAGGAAAGACAGGATGCCGTCCCACAGATACAGAACGAGCAGAACCCCGAATGTGGTGATAAAGGCAATGATCTGGCTCTCTGTCAGTGAGGACAAAAACATCCCGATCGCAATATATACGCATCCGAGAAGGAAAAATACCACAATAGATATATAATCCACCTTCAGATATGCGGTTCCCTGCATTTTAATAATCAAAGGGAATAAACACAAGATCAGGTTCGGCACTGCCAGCACGGAAACCATCGCAAGGTATTTTCCCATCACAACCTGGCGCAGGCTAACCGGCGCGGTCAAAAGCAGCTGGTCTGTCTTGTTTCTCCGCTCCTCCGAAAAGCTTTTCATTGTGATCAGCGGTATCCCTACAAGAAAAACAATCAGTACGCCGGAAAGCGTGTAGGAGAAGTAGGGGTATCCCGCATTCAGGTTGTAAGCCATAAAATAAATTCCCGCAAATGCTACAAGGAACGCTATAAAGACACATCCAATCATGGACTGAAAATAGGACTTCAGTTCTCTCTTATAAATCGCCAGCATCTGTCCCCGCCTCCTCTCTCTTTGCAGACAGCAGTTTCGAGCCTGTTTCCCCCTGTGTCAGTTCCAGGAAGATCTCCTCCAGACTTGCACGGTTCGTATTCAGCATAAGAAGAGGACAGCCTGCCCCGGCAAATGCAAAGAATACCTGTTCCCGGATATCTTTGTTGTCTTTTACTTCCAATACTGCATATGTTGTCCCGTCCGCTCTCTTTTCTGTTTTCATGCCGGTGATATCCCTGATCGGATTCAATATGTCACGCAGATTCGAAGGTTCTGTTTTCGCCAGGATCTCGACGGACTCCGCTTCATCCATCAAATGCTCCAGATTATCCGGCGTATCGCTGGCAACAAGCCTGCCCTTCGAAATGATCATAATGTAGTCGCATACCTCTCTGACCTCGGCCAGTATATGCGAACTCAGGATAACCGTATGATCCTTCGCCAGTTTCCGGATCAGCTCCCTGATCTCAATAATCTGTTTCGGATCCAGCCCCACGGTGGGCTCATCAAGTATAATAATGTCCGGAAATCCCAGCATGGCCTGGGCCAGCCCAACTCTCTGCCGGTATCCTTTTGACAGGTTGCGGATCAGCCGGCCTCTGACATCCATCAATTTTGCAAGCTTGATTACCTCTTCCACTGAGGATTCCCGTTTGTCTTTGGCGATTCCCTTCAGCTCCGCTGCAAAATCCAGATACTCCTGCACCGTCATTTCCATGTACAGCGGCGGGAGCTCCGGAAGATACCCTATGTGCTTCTTCGCTTCTTCCGGTTCCTTTAGAATGTCGTGTCCGTTAATCATCACCTCGCCTTCCGTTGCTCCAAGGTACCCGGTCATGATATTCATGGTCGTCGATTTTCCTGCTCCGTTGGGGCCCAAAAAGCCATAGATCTTCCCTTTTTCAATCTTGAAATTCAGGTGGTCTATGGCCAGATGGTTTCCGTATTTTTTTACTAAGTTTTTTACCTCAATCAATTCCTTACCTCCCTGGTCTGATAATTTGCGCCGGCTTTGGAGTGCGGCTGATGATTTATGTCCCCAGATGGCTGATCCGCTTACCGCGGATGCAAACCGGTCAGGAGCGTCCGACAAATCATCAAGCATACTCTGGATAAGACGGCCTATATGAAACAGCTGTGTGCTCCACATAAAGATAAAATTAACAGAAGGTTGTGACGGATTTGTGTTTGAAATGTGGAATTTTTGAGGTAAATTCTTACAATAGGCGTTGCTGTTCAGACCGTGCTGTGCACGCCCGCAGGGTGTGCACAGTAACCAATAGGCAAAGCAATTGCCACTCCTGTCAGATCAAGAGCGCTAACTATTTGTAATTTCAATATTGTTAAATAATGCATTTGTTTCGCTCACACACAGCCCCAAAGCACCTCCAGTATACTCATTTAGCTTTTCCTTAAACAATTCTACTCCGTCAATGTATACTTTAAGGTTCCCTCCTTTCATTTCGACACAAATGAGGTAAGTCCGCTCCGTATTAATTATAACCGCCGCCTTACCAATTTGGATTTTATCATAAAACAAGATCATCTCTTTCTTTTCAGCATCAAACACCACCCTGTATCCTATACCCATTTCATTTATTCCGAATGCCAGGCCGGCGCTTTTTCCACTCTGATAGGATGTAATCTTCAGCCTTGATTGCACCCGAAACTCATGGGATTTTTCTGTTGTTGCCACTAGTCCATCTGCAGCACAACAGCCTTCAAAGCCTTGTACTGTGTTCATCCACTTCCCATCAAAAACGTTTTCGAACAAGTCGGATTCGCTTTTCTTGTCCGGCCAGACAGAAGACAGATTGTAACAACGGCCGCTAACCAGCCTCAGCGGAGAATTGCCAGCCGCTAACCTCACCCGCAGCCTGGGATCTCCCCCAAAGAACAAGTTTGTCATAACTACCGAACCGTCCCCGGCGAACAGCTCTATCTGCGATGAATCAACCAATATATGTAATTTTAGTATCTCATCCTCAAGCTTGAACGGGGCTTTGAATCTGCCCCTGAAATGCTCTATGTGATACTGATTACAATTCGTCCGGTCAAAGATGATCTTTTCCTCTCTGCGATCATAAACAATTTTAATGAGATCCCTGCCGCTATCCCCAATCATGAGTTCCATTACAGCATGACTGCCTTTAAATGCAAGCTCACAAATGATCTCAAACTGATTCCCCTCAACAGGCAATTCCAATGTACTGTCAGGAAATATGTCACAAGGTGTAATCTCATGCCTTTGATTCCTTAATTGCCGGATTTCTTCTGCGGGCCTCTGAATGATACGGATTTCATCCTGCTTTTTTACTAATCTTAACTCTCTGACCGAGGAAAACTGCCCCTTAAAAAGAGACGTGGGTAATTCATCCCGGTAAAGCCAATTATCGGCCCAGCCAATCATTAATCTCCGGCCGTCATCCGGCAGAATGTCGTTCCAGGTTACCCCTGCATAAAAGTCTTTGCCATAATCCAGCCAGGATATTTTTTCCGGCGGACCATCATTTATAAAACTTTTTCCGTCAAACTCCCCTATAAAATACTGCATTCCCGTTCCCCCCGCAGGTGCCCCGCTATTTACACTGACCAGTAAAACCCATTTATTTTCGTCCGGGCAATTTTCGATTGGCATCCGGAACAAATCCGGACATTCCCATACTCCCTGATGCGATCCTTCCCCTGAACCAAACTCGCCTGTAAACTCCCATTCAATCAGATTGGCAGAGCGATAAAACTCAACATGGTCTCCACATGCTACTACCATAATCCAGGCATTTTTTTCTTCAAACCAAAACACCTTCGGATCACGGAAATCCTTTTTCCCCTTCGATGTTAACACCGGATTTTGCTCATACTTTATCCATGTCCGTCCCCGGTCTCTGCTATATGCCAATCCCTGGCTTTGTTGTGAATCTACATGCTCATTATAAGTAAATAATGCAGCAATCACCTTTTCTTTTCCATACTGCAGCCCACTCGTATTTTTCCAGTCAACAACAGCACTTCCTGACCATATCTGGCCAATCGGATCCGGAGCCAATGCGGCAGGAAGATGCATCCAATGCACAAGATCGCGGCTCACGGCATGCCCCCAATGAATATGATTGTTGATATTATACTGATGCATTAAATGATACTCCCCCTCATAATAAAACAGACCATTGGGGTCATTGATAACATGCGATTCAGCCGAATAGTGAAAACCCGGACGGTACAGATCTTTAAAATATTTTTTTCTTTTTAACATAACTTATTCATCCTTTTTTTAACACTTGTTTTTTTATCCCTTGACTCCGCCGGAGCTCAAGCCCTTCACAAATTGATTCTGGAACAGCACAAAAATGATAACTACCGGCGCCAGCCCTATCATTGCCCCGGCTGCCAGCAGATTATAATCGGCTCCATATGTCTGAAAAAAAGTAGAAATCGCTAATGGAATTGTATGGTAATTTTGATTTTGCAGGAAGAACACTGACTGCCCGTAATTGTTCCATATACCAACTCCCTGCATTATAACAACCGTAGCTGTGATTGGCTTTAACAATGGAAATGTCACTTTCCAAAATGCCGCAAATCTGGAACACCCGTCAATAATTGCTGCTTCCTCAATGGATTCACTCATAGAGCTGATAAACCCCTCATATAAAAATACCGAAAACGGCAGGCTTTGACATGCCAAGAGCAAAATCATTGCCCAATGTGTATTAATCCCATTAATCCTTTTCATAATGGAGTATAGCGGAACTGTATTAATGATTCCCGGAACCATCATACTGAGGATCATTACATTAAATATGATACGGTTAATCTTACTTTTACTTCTTGCCGCCGCATACCCTCCGCTGGCCGCGCAGAAAATTAAAACAACGACTGCCCCGCCGGTAATAATGAACGAATTCCGCATGGCCCGGCCCATATTGGCAGCCTTCCATGCATTGGCAAAGTTCTCAAAATTGAGTGCCCACGGAAACCACTCTTCTGCAAAGCTGCTGCCGGCGCCGCTTAAACTCAGATAAAACATGATATAAAATGGAATCAGAAATACGATAATAATCGCTGCTATCCCCAAACCAGATGACAATTTTTTAATTACTTTCACAGGTAACCTCCCTTACATTTCTACCTCTTTTCCTTTCATCCACCTCAATGAGATGGCAACGGGAATGACTATAATAAAGAACATGATGATGGACACTGCTGTGGCATAACCGGCAAAACCGTTAAACGACTGTTTGTATATAAAGATGCTGAGCGATTCCGTCGCGTATCCCGGCCCGCCCATCGTGATTGCCATAATAATATCAAATACCGCCATGGAACCAATTATATTTGTAAATATGTTAATCCGGGCTGACGGATACAACATTGGCCACGTTATATTTTTAAACATCTGCAGGGATCCTGCACCGTCTATTTTGGCGGATTCATACAATTCTCCGGGGATTGACTGAAGGCCCGCCAAATAAATGATCATCGGCCCGCCTACAAACTGCCAAACATTCACAATGATAATCAGCCAAATGGCTTTATCCGGATCGCCCATCCACCCAAATGAATAGTCAATTCCTAACTGCTGCAAAGTTTGATCCAAAACTCCGGTTCTTGGTGACAAAATCAGCGTCCAGAGATACCCCATAATTAAGGGGCTGATTATGGACGGCATATAAACTGCGGTACGTGCCAGAACTTTCCCTTTGATCTTTGAGTCAAGTAATATTGCGAAAAGCAATCCCAGAACATTCAGCAGCAAAGGACTGATCAAGCCGAACAGCAGGGTGACTCCGATCGCATTCATGGCCCGTTCATCCGAAAAAAATCTGATGAAATTGCTAAGTCCGATGAAATTCCGTTCTTCAGAAAATCCATTCCAATCCGTCATACTCACACCTACCCCCTGAATCAGCGGCAGGACAAAAAACAGCGCAAAAAGCAGTGTGGCAGGCAAAAACATAAATTTATGCATATTGGATGATATCTTACTTTTAAATATTTCCATATATATACTCCTTAACTTCATGGTATCCTGAAAAGAAGCTGCGCATGAAAAAATTCATTCCGCAGCTCCTTTCCCCCTATAATCACACTATTGTGCATCAAATGCAGTTTTCCAGGCCTTTTCATATGCGGCAGCAAATTCTTCCGGAGTATATTGTCCGGCAAAAAATTCCTGCAGCATGACTCCCGACGCATCTCCGCCAAATCCGGCCGGTTCTTTAGCAGGCCCCAGAGATGCAGCACTCTTGGATACCTCGACAGCGCTCTCAACAATCGGCCCAAGATCGGCGGACACATCCTCAAAAGCCGATGGCGCATTTCTTGTCTCTGTATAAGAAACTTGATTCTCCACGCTGAATAACCATGTTAAGAATTCCTTTGCCGCTTCCTGATTCGGTGAGTCAGCCATGATATAATACGTACTGTCAGGGCTCTGGTTAATCGCCGGTTTCACATCGGCGCTGACAGCCGGCATTGCACTAACGCGAAGATCATTTACTGCCTCCGGATTAATATCTATAATACCGCCAAGTGCAAACAGTCCCTGAAAGATAACTGCTGCCTCTCCCTTCGCAATCGCATTCATTGCGTCATCGTAAGTTGCCGTAAGTACGTTGTCATTAATCAGACCCTCTTCCTGTAAGGTTCCCAGCCAATCCATATATTTTTCTAAAGCGCCGTCTTTTTCAGAATACTTTAAAACACTTAAATCGCCTTCCAATGCTGCTTTCCCATATTCTAAATCGCCGATTTTTTGGCGTTCCACCGCCTCTGGTATGCATCCGAACAACATTCCGATTGTCCAGGCCTCTTTCCCTGAAAAATACAACGGATCCATATCCGGCCTGGCTTTCTTGACCGCCCTGAGATTATCCGTGAACTCATCCAATGTATTTGCAGGAGTTAACTTCAATTCGTCAAAAATCTTTTGATTATAGATAGCCGCAGTAATCATTGTGTTTGATGGTATATAATAATTTTTGCCGCTTTTCGTGTCTTTAGAAAGCTCTTTGATCGAAGGATCAATTCTGTCCCACCACTCACTATCAGACAAATCAAGAAACTTACCCGCATCTATCATTTGCTGCGTTGACATTGTAGTAATATCGGGAATATCATCGGCTGCAATCTTCGTCTGGAGTGCTGCCGTCCCCTCCTTTTGGAACTCATGTTCAACTTTAATGGTGTCACTTTGCTGGTTAAAGCGGTCAACTGCTTCATTGTACCAATCTACCATTTCTACATTTCCGTTAAAAAACTTTACCGTCACCTTCTCGCCGGAATCCCCGCCCGAATTGGCTTTATCAACGTCACTGTTTTTCCCGCAGCCACTGACCATCCCACAGGCTAATACAATGGCTAACACACCTGCTAAAACTTTTCTCTTCATCCTGATCCTCCTTAATATGAAAATTTCTCTTTTTTGTATACGTTAAGTATAAGCGTCAGCCGTCTTAAGAGAAATACTCAAAATCTACGATTACGGTTCGTTTTTTTCCTATTTCTATTATGTCATGAATTTTTATGGTATATTAGATACAGCTCAAAGACATGCCCGCTGATTCTAATAAATACGATCTTTCACGACATACAGGAGAGGTGATCATTTGAAAAAACTGATAAAATTATTTACAATCCGGTTGCGCAGTATCCGTTTTACTCTGACCGTAGTCGTTGCTGTTTTGATTTTAATTTCCGTATTCTTATCATCGATGCTATCATATGCACGATATGCTAAAGACTCTGAGCGCCAATCGTCTGTTCAAACACAGCAAACACTCGAACAGCTTGCGTATAATATAAACAATTATCTGGATGAACTTTTCAGGCTGACGACATATCTCTATTATGATAACACAGTCATAAATGAATTCGAGAAGAGCAGCGGCAATGAGGTCGAGCGCTTACAAAAAAGGCGTATCATCGAGAACTATCTGGACCAGATTATGATTATGCCGCGCAAAGATGTTTTAAACGTATTTGTAATAACAGATGAGATCTATTATAGCGGCAGAATGCCCAAAAGTATTGATCATAGTATTGATTACTCCGGCTATGACTGGTATAAAGACGCGCTGCAAAACAAAAAGTCTGCTTTTATTCCCCCTCATTTAGAGCAGATTGTATCCTATCCCAAAAATACTGTTTTTTCCATAGTGAAACCACTAAAGAGTATACAAAATATTGATAAAGTAATTGGTGTTATTAAAGTTGATGCCAGTTACAGCGGTATCTCTGAAATTGCTGAAAAGGTAAAGATGGGAAACGATGGGGGCGTGTTTATCATCGATAGCCAAAAAAATCTTATTTACAGCAGCATAAAAACAGAGAAAATCGACCTGCTTTCAGATACAGCCTTAATTGCTGATAACAGCTGGACACAAAAAATAGATGGAACCGAATATTTAATGAACACTGCCAATGTTAAAAACTCTGACTGGACGATTGTATCTGTAAATTCCTTAGAAGAACTTACCGCTAACGCCAGGCAGACCCGGGACTTTACGCTATTGCTGGCAACAATAAGTTCCCTCTCAGCCATTATCGTGCTGCTTATTTTTGCCAACAGATTTCTGCAGCCTTTACTGGAAATAGTCCAGCTGATGAAGGAAGTACGTAAGGGAAATTTTCAGGTGCACTTTTTAAGTAAACGCCAGGATGAAATCGGATATTTGGGAGATTCTTTTAATTCCATGGTACAGACGATCAATGAAAACATTCAGCGAAACACTCAGCTGGCAACCCAGGTATATGAAGCAAATGCACTTCACACACAGGCTCAGCTAAATGCCCTGCAAAGCCAGATTAAGCCGCATTTTTTATACAATACCCTGAACATGATCAGTATGCAGATCCAATTGGGCAAATCAGAACAGGCCGTGGATAACATCGATAAACTGCATCAGCTGCTGAGGGGCATGGCAAAATGGAACCGGGAAGTGACATTAGCGAACGAATACTCTGTGCTTGATTGCTATTTAGGGATCCAGCGCAGCCGATTTGAAGAAAGGCTGGAGTATGAACTGTCCCTCGAAAAAGAGCTTTACTACCAATATATTCTGGCTTTTATACTACAGCCAATTGTCGAAAATGCTATCATACACGGTTTAGAAAAGCAGCGGGCCAAAACCAGGATTACCGTGAACGGATTTACGGAAGGCCAATTCACTTTTTTCATTGTTGCCGATACCGGTAAAGGTATGACAGCCGAACAGCTGACAGCACTTAAAGAGAAACTTGATCAGGCTGCCAGCCGGCCGCAAAGCTACTCTGCCCCCGGAACAGACGGCCATATCGGACTGGAAAATGTAAGCAATCGTATTAAGCTGCACTATGGAAGTCAATACGGGATCCATATAAACAGCGAGCCCGATGCTGGCACCAGGGTTACGGTAAAACTGCCGCTTTTAAAAAAGGAGGCTCAGGAAAATGTATAATATCTTATTAGTAGACGATGAGAAACTTACACTGGATTTTCTTTCTGTTTCAATTCCCAGGCAAGATGCTGACTGGAATATTTCACAGACATGTTATGACGGTATTTCTGCTTTAGACTGGTTAGCAAAGAATGATGCAGATCTTATTATAACTGATATTAAGATGCCCGAAATGGACGGGCTGACATTATGTCAGGAAATATTAAAAAACAGGCCCCGCCAGAAAATCATAATCCTTTCTGGTTATGACGAATTCCAGTTTGCCCAAAAAGCCATCAAATTTGGTGTAAAAGACTATTTATTAAAACCCATTTCTCTGCCGAATTTAAAAGAAACGCTAAATACCATAAAAGCCGCACTGTCTGCAGAACAGGCCGAAGAGTATATCTATCACAGCTTACTGGAACTGAACGAAGAAGGGAAGATACAAATTGTATCACGCTTTATCCAGGCGATTATCAATAACTCTTATGTCGAGACCCAATCCCTGCACCCGATGATACACCGGATGAAAATAAACCTTCTGGACGGCGCCGGAATCATTTTGCTCATAAGTATAGATGAAGATATCTTACTCTCTAACGAAATTCCGGCAAGTGACATTCCTTTATACAAATATATCCTGTATCGATTGACACTTGAGCTGGCAGAAGAACATCCGGCAAATATATGGATCAGCCTGGATCACAACGAAGATGTGGTGGTGCTTCTGTCAGGGGAAACATATCAATCGGCGTCTCTTCTGGCGAAAGACTTTTTACAGGAAGTCCGGAAAAATAAATTTCCAAATATGGAATTGTCGCTTTCAGCAGGCCAAAGCTCTGCATTCGAGGATATTTTGATGGTAAATGACGCTTACCAGGAGGCGGCGGCTGCATTAAACTGCCGGATATTCAGCCGCTCCAGCCAGATTTATATTTATGAAGAAACAGAGGACATCCTCATATCACGAATCCACAAAATAAACTATTACGTAAAAGCGCTCCATTCGGCAATTGTCAAAGATCAGACCGCTGACCAGCCGCTGATTATTGATTCCATAATCGCATTACTTCCTGATGATGCCCTGCAGAATAGAATTGCCGTCAGCCTCTACTTGATAAAATCTTTAAAGGCCATCCAGAACCTGTGGAACCCGGATGATATTATGTATATTTTATCCTCAATACCGCACATATCCACTGAGCCGGAGATTTCAACACGTAAATATCTGATAAAGGTTATCGGCCTGCTTTCAGACCGGAAGTATGCAGATATAACTTTTGATACCGACGCGAACCCGGAAGCTAATATAGTCAGTAAAGCGCAACAATATATACACATGCACTATGCTGAGCCGGTCAGTCTTGCATGGATTGCCGAAGAAATCGGCGTTTCACCCAACTATCTCAGCACACTGTTCCATAATGAGATGGGGGAATCTTATATTAAATATCTGACTGGCATACGCATGAAAAATGCGGTCAACTATATGAAAAATAATCCTAATATGAAAATTTATGAGATTGCCGAAAAAGTTGGATATGTGAATGTAAAGCATTTTTCTTATGTCTTTAAGCAATATTACTCGGTCTCTCCCGGCGAGTACCAGCAAAAAAGAGGCTGGGAGAATGAAACCAACTGAGGTGGGAAGGATACTCTCCTTCCCACCTCTTCTATCACTGTTCTAATTGAACAATAACCTCATATGGCTGTAGTTTCAAAATCTGATGCTGCCTGTAATTTGATAATAAGATTCCTGACTCCTGTTTGAATAATTCACATCCGACGGTTTGGTCAGAAAAGTTTGCCATTACAGTCATGACTGTATTGTCAAGTTTTCTTTTATACGCCCATATATACTCGGATATTGGATTCAGCAATTCATATTTACCATAGACAATGACCTTATAATTCTTGCGCAGTTTGATTAATGTTTTATAATAACTCAGGATTGAATCGGGGTCATTTCGCTGTTTCTCCACATTGATATCCTGATAATCAGGATTCACTTTCATCCATGGCGCTGCCTTTGAAAATCCCGCATAGCTGCTGTTATTCCATTGCATCGGTGTTCTTGCATTATCACGTCCCAGATTAAATACACATCTAAGAAATTGATCCTCTGTCATAATTTTTTGTTCTTCAACCAGATCACGGTATGCATTTTTAGCCTCAATATCTTTATAGTCTGCAAATGATTCAAATCTGGGATTTGTCATCCCAATTTCCTGCCCCTGGTATATATAGGGCGTCCCCTGTAACATATACAGGCAGGTTGCCAGCATCTTCGCCGATTTTTCCCAGTACAACGGCGTTGATACATCCCCGAATCTAGATACAGAACGGGGCTGGTCATGGTTCTCAAAGTATAAACTGTTCCAGCCCTTGTCAGACAAGCCGTCCTGCCACTTACTCAAAACCTCTATCAAGTCTTTCAGACGATATCTGTTCTCCGTATATTTTCCAAACTGCCCGTAATCGATTGAAACATGCTCAAATTGAAACACCATATTTAGCTCAGTGCCATCGCAATTCGCGAATTTTGCTGCATCATCCACAGATGCATTCGGTGTTTCTCCAACTGTCATAATGTCGTATTTTGACAGCACTTTCTCATTCATTTCCTTCAGATATTCATGAACACGCGGGCCATTCTCGCAATATGGCGTCAAGTCACCAAAATCTCCGTATGCCCCGGTTACTTCTCCATCCGGAAAAGACGGATTTTTAGAAATCAGGCTGATGACATCCATCCGGAATCCATCTACCCCCTTATCCAGCCACCATGTCATCATTGAGTAAACCTCTTCCCGCAATAAAGGATTATCCCAATTTAAATCCGGCTGCTTTTTAGAGAATATATGCAGATAATACATATCCGTATTATCCTCATATTCCCACGCAGAATTATAAAACCAGCTTCCCCAGTTATTTGGAGCTCCTCCGTTCCTCCCCCTCTTCCAGATATAATAATCGTGATACTTGCTATCCGGCAAAGATCTGCTTTTGGTAAACCATTCGTGTTCATCCGAGGTATGATTTACGACCAAGTCCATCACGATCCGCAGGTTCCGCTTATGCGCCTCAATTAATAAGTGATCAAAATCTTCCATCGTCCCAAACTCTTTCATAATAGCATGATAGTCGCTAATGTCATAACCATTATCCGCATTGGGAGATTGATAAACCGGTGAAAGCCAGATTACATCTATACCCAGTTCTTTCAGATAATCCAGCTTCTGAATAATACCATTGATATCACCAACACCATCATTGTTGCTGTCATAAAAGCTCCTTGGGTAAATCTGATATACTACCGCCTCTTTCCACCATTGTTCTCTCATAAAACACCTCACATTTCCAATTTTAACATTGTTTTGCAGCTTGTCCGCACACCCGCCCGCAGGGCATGGATTCCGGTGTACACTTGGGGTTAAGCTGTAACGGTTCAGACAAGCCTGTACTGTTACTATAAGTTTCTTAGCTAAGGATATTTCAAGAGTTTAAACTTGTTTCTATGGCCTGTCAACAGGTTACGGACATAACCTGCTTAGTATACAAAAAGGAAAGGGATAATATATGTAATATGCACATATATTATCCCTTATCCTTCACCGAATTTCTAATAACCAACCGAACCGGCAGCAGAAGATTATGAGTCCCGGTCTCCTTTTCATTAAGTAAATCCAACAGCATCTCGAATGTTTTTTTAGCTTTTCTCGTTATATCCTGATTTATAGTTGTCAGTTTGGGGTGGGAAATACTTGAATACTGATTGTCATCATACCCCGCAATCCCAATATCATCGGGAGCTTTAACCCCCTTCCTGCCTAAATAATTAATACCTTCAACGGCTAAAATATCTGCAAGGAAAAACAGTGCTGTTCTTTTATTCTTATCAGCAAATTCAGCCAGCTCCTCCAACTGTTTCTGCCTCTTTTCGTATACGTCGCTGGCTATAATCATCGGATATGCCTTTAAACGAGAACCTTCTGCCTTTTTTATTGCCTCTTCATACCCCTGCCACCTGGTATAATCGACGCCCACATTACGGTTACCTATCACTAAAATATCTGAATATCCAAGATCCAATAAATATTTAGTCATCAGGTATCCACCCTGTTTGTCCTGTGTTCCGACATTATAAAAATTATCATCTAATATATTATATAAATCTACAGCAACTATAGGTCTCTTTATTAACGCTGCCAGCTTATTATACTCTGTGTGCGTGAAAGTAATTGCCACAAGACCGGCAATGTTCCAGGTCATCACCATCTGATAGATCTCTTCGATACTTTCCGAAGCATACAGCATCATATAGTATCCGGCTTTTCTTATCTCTCTCTCCAGTACGCCAACAAGCTGCCCGTAAAAAGGGTCCGACAAAAATGTATTCTCATAGGATTTACATGTGTGGATTACCACACCGATAATAAGAGGCTTCCCATTTATAAGCGCATTTTTATCCATTCTTTTTACATACTTTGTTTCCTTCAGCACTTTCTCAATTCGTTCGATATTTTTTTTAGAAACTTTTTTTGTCTTTCCATTAATAACATTTGATACGGTTGCAGTACTCACACCCAGCATATCCGCAATTTCTTTAATCGTAGCCATAAGAACCGCTCCTAACATTATTTATGAATAAAATATACCATATCCCCATATTTTAAACAACTCTGCTATAGCCGTGACCAGCTCGGGAGTTTGACAGATAGTTAATTATTATTCTATTTATTAGTTTGCAATTATATAATCACAGGCGCTTTGAATAAATAATAGGAATACTCAAATAATAATTTGTCACCCACTTATGGTATAATTGATGGGTAATGGGAAAATGCATTCCGCTTTTGGATGTTAATTTTTATTTTTGCGTCTGATTGATATGATCAGGACACTTGCTAATATTACCAGTAAGATTGTAGGAACGAAGTATGAATATTTGCCCTGATTGGGTTGGTTTTTGGACTGTTTGGTGGTATCGGGGGGCAGGTCTTCGTTCTCGGGAGCAGACTGTTCGGATTGGTCTGCCGGCTTTGGCTGTTGAGCTTCTCCCTTTACGGCTTCGCCATCTACGGACTGAGTATTTATATCCGTAACGGGCTGGATTTCATCGTAGACCATTGCTGCGATAAGCTGCTGCCCTTCCTGGCTGGGGTGGAGGCCGTCGCCCTGGACGAAGGCTACGATATTGGAGTTGAAAAGGTCTACGACCTGGTAGTCGAATTCTTCTGCTCTTTTTTCGATGATACTGTTCATATTCTGGATGATGTCTTCTACAACCTTATTCATGGTTCCGGGAAGCTGCATATTATAAATGGGGTTGTAGATATTGGTTACGATAATTTGAGCCGTGTCTTTTTTCTGCTGGGTTATAGTCTGCATGGCAGTGGCCCACTCTGCCTCAAAACCTCCATAGTCCCAGCTGCTTAAGGCATCTATGATCTTGAGGATCAGTAACGGATTTTTTTTGACCGCTTCCTGAAGTTCATTCAAAGCCTGAGGTGCACTCCTGAATTTGGTGTCGGAATTCAGGATTTCCTGGGCTTCTTTTTTAAATTCGTTCATAAGGTCGTTGGACCCCATTGTTACAAATATAAGATCCGATTTGTTCAGATTTCTTTTTACCGTATCCCTGGACAGAACCTTTTCATTGAGGCCCTGTGTGTCCAGGCCGTTTTTCGCGTAATTCTGATAGTCAAAATATATCGCATTTTCATCGGCAATCTGCTCGGTCACAATACGGCCGTAGCAGTCTATTTGATTGACTTTATCTGAAGAATACCCCTTTGCGATGCTGTCCCCAAGAACCGTACAGGTTATAATTTCCTCCCATGCCCTAACGGGCAGTGCCTGCTGCAGGCTGAGGATTACGGCCAGCAGCAGGGCTGATGCTGTTTTCAGGTATTTCTTCATCTGTCCCACTTCCATTTCTGTTTATTCTAATACCCACCTGGTACTGCTTCCCTGCTCTGTCTTTGTCACTGCAAGTTTCCATTCGATCTGTTCTTTTAATTCATTTACATGGGATATGATTCCCACGATTCCTTTTTCACCTGCCAGCTCCTGCAGAATCTGGATCGCCCGCTCTCTTGCCGCGTCATCCAGGGAACCGAAGCCTTCATCCACAAACATCGTCTCCAGACTGATTGCGCCTGCCGTGTTCTGTATGATGTCTGACAGTCCCAGCGCCATGGAGAGGGATGCCATGAAAGATTCGCCTCCGGACAGTGTCTTCACATCCCGGACGGAATCGTTGACAAGGTGGTAGACATCCAGATCCAGCCCGGCCTGCCCCTGGCTGCTCAGGTCTTTGATTTCCCGGCACTGCAGGATAAATTCGTTGGAGGTCATCTTGCTGAGCCGCCGGTTGGCGGCATGGATGATCTGCTTGAAATATTTTCTCTGCACATAGGTTTCAAAATCCAGCTTAATACTGCCGTTCAGGGTTCCATTGGCCGTACGGCTCAAGTTGTTGACCATCTCGTACTGCATTGTCAGACCTGCTTTTGTTTCAAAATACTGTTTCAGCTTTGCCCTGGCCTCTTTGTTTTTCTGGTTCTGGCTGTGCAGCTGAAGCCACCTGTCTTTCTGCGCTTTCTGTGAGATGAGCACCTCTTCCAGCTTTTCTTTTTCTTCCTCCAGGTCTGCAGGCTGCTTTCCCTCGCTCTGCTGGCAGAGCATTTCATACCTTGTTTTTACTTCCAGGCACTCTTTTTCATACTGGCTGAGTGCTTCGGCTTTCGCTTTGCGTCCT
The DNA here is from genome assembly GCF_009680135.1 of Eubacterium sp. BIOML-A2. Taxonomy (NCBI): domain Bacteria; kingdom Bacillati; phylum Bacillota; class Clostridia; order Eubacteriales; family Eubacteriaceae; genus Eubacterium; species Eubacterium sp. BIOML-A2. The sequence continues at coordinate 6,268 of NZ_WKZK01000038.1, read as the reverse complement.
TCTGTCCATTCCAATGCACTGCTGTATTCTTCACGGGACGCAAATTTCTGTGCTTTTAACTCTTCCTGAAAATATTCTTCCTCTTCTTTCTGCTTCGTATTCAATTCCTGGAGCTGTTTTTCCTGGCTCTCCAGAAGTCCGCTTCTGCGCTTCATTTCTTCCATCAATTCCCGGAAATCTTTTCCCTTTTTCTGGAAATTTTTCTTCATTTCTTTTAAATCATCTTCCAGCTGTTTCAAATGTGCTCTTGCTTCATCCTCTAAAAGGGAACCTCCTGCCATGATATCTTCCGCCGCTTCCTCCAACAGTTTTCTTTCGGAGTCCAGGCGGCTTTTGGATGCCTGAAACTGTTCCTGGCAGGCGGTACGCTCCTGCTCTTTTTGATCCCGCCTTTCCTTGGCCTGCTGCACTTCTTCCTGCCCCGGAGCGCCCTTTAGTATCTCCGCCCTGTGGGGGTGTTCTGTAGAACCGCATACAGGACACGGCTGGCCTTCCTTTAGTTCCTTTGCCAGAATACCGGCCTGTTCCTCAAAAAACTGCTGGTACTTTTTCTCGTAATCCGCAGAGGCCGCCCGGCACTCCTTGAGCACACGTTCCATTTTCTTTAACTGTTTGTGATACTGTTCTTCCAGTTTCCTGATATTCGCATATCTGGGCAGAATATCTTTCAGACGGAGAATCTGTTTTTGAAAAACGGGTTCCTTTTCCTGCAGCTCTTCCTCCAGCTGCTGCAGTTCCTTTTCCTTCTCTGCCGAAACTGCCGTCTGCTCCTCCATCCAGCTTTTTGTCTGCCCCACTGTTTCTTGCAGACGCTTTGCTTCCAGGCTGGTCCGTTTATACTGTTCTTCTTTAACAAGAACTTTTTCGGCCCGCTCACCGTCTTTGATCTGACGGCTGATCTCTTTCATGCCGCTCTTTTTTTCCTCCAGCTCCTGCAGCCTCTTTTGAACCTGCTCTTTCGACCGAAACAGAATGTTGACCTCTTCCTGGCCGCGGATCGCGGCATTGAGATTCTCGGCCTGCTTCTGCAGCTGTGTATGTTCTTTCTCGGCCTCTGTCTCCATGGACTTCCCCTGCCTGCAGATTTCCTTTAATACGTCCATGACCTCCTCTGCCGGAGGAATTTTCAGCGCCGAAAGCCGCTCCCACTTAGCAGACTCAGCGCTTTTGGCATAAGTCTCCACACGCTCCATCTCACGCAGGCAGTCTTTTGTATTGTCCTCCATGCGGATATAGAGCTGTTTTGCCTCCTCCTTTAATTCTTCCTGTACCTGCCAGTACAGCCTGGTCTGAAAGATTCTGGAGAAAATCTTCTTGCGTTCTTTGGACTCTGCATGGAGCAGTCTCAGGAAATCTCCCTGAGCAATCATTGCGATCTGGGTGAACTGGTTCACATCCAGACCGATGATTTCCTCGATTTTATTATCAATGTCCTTCTTCTTTCCCTGTACCTCTCTGCCGTCTGGCATGAACAGGCTTACCTTGGCCGTCTCTTTTACAAGACGGGGCGAGCCGTCCGCCATCCGGCGCTTTCCGATCCGCAGATATTCGGGGTTTCTTCTGACCGTATATTCTTTTCCTCTGTAGGAAAATGTATACTCTACGAAAGTATCCGTCTCTTCTGATGCATACTGGCTGCGCATCATATTGCCATCGCGCCTTCCTCCGCTGGTTTTATCGTAAAGCGCGTACGTGATGGCATCAAAAATCGTGGTCTTTCCTGCACCGGTGTCTCCGGTGATAAGAAAAAGGCCATGCTGTATTTTTGTAAAATCTATTTCTTCCACATCTGCATAAGAACCAAATGCAGACATTATCAACCTTACCGGCCTCATCTTATTCCCCCTTCACCTTCTCAAATACCTGTTCCAGAAATCCCCTCTCTTCCTGAGACAGCTCCCGGCCCTGGATTTCCTCATAAAACTCCCCAAATACAGACAGCGGATCGGTCAATTCCACCTCATCGTCGAACTCCTCCAGACGCTTCCTGGTGCGGGCATTATCCATCCGGATCTCGAGAATGTGGGGATATACTTTTTCCAGCTGTTCCTTTGGCCTGTACGGATCCACCTCATCCGTCAGCGTAATGCTGATATAGTCCTCACAGCTCCCGTTCTCCGCCTGCCCCATGATCTGCTTCATCTCTCCGCGGACCGTACGCACATCCCTGAGCGGATGCAGCGGCAGAAGCTCTACGTGCACCTCTTCCCCCTTTTTGCCGAGTTCCACCACATGAAGCGACTTCGTATCTCCTGCCTCACTGACGGAATACTTCAGAAGGGTCCCGCAGTAACGGATAAAGGGCTCTCCGGCCTGCTGTGCCCGGTGCAGGTGTCCGAGAGCCACATAATCAAACTGCAGGAGGGGCGCGATGTCAACATTGTCAATCCCGCCCACGGAAAACAGCTCCGAATCGCAGGTCTGCGGCGTTTTCCCGTTTCCCGTATAGAACTGGTGGGACAACAAAACATTGCGCTTCTCCCGGTCCGGTGCTTCCCGTTCCAAGATACGCGCGACCGCTTCGCTGTAAGTCTCCGGAATCTCTTCCTCAAAAACACCGCGGACATACCCCGGCTTTAAAAATGGGAGCAGATAAAAGTCCACATCCCCGTATTCGTCACAGAGTGTTACTTTCTTTAAATATTCATCCTTTTCCCTGGGCGCTTCACCTGCAATATATATATTCTGTCTGCCCAGAATTCGGCTGGCGTAGTCCAGCCGCTGGGCCGAATCATGGTTCCCGCTGATCAGAATAACCGCCGGTTTTTCGTCCACGTCAGCCAGTTCCGTCAGAAAATCGTCAAACAGAGAGACCGCCTCCGCCGACGGGACGGACTTGTCATAGATATCTCCGGCTATGACTATTGCATCAGGTTTCAACTCCTTCACCCTGCTGACCACCTCGTTTAATATATGTCTCTGGTCCTCCAGAAGGCTGTAGTGGTGCAATTGTTTGCCAATATGCAGATCAGATAAATGAAAAAAACGCATATGAGTCCCCTTTCTACAGCTTCAGGCCCCGGTATCGATCCAGGCATGCATATATCTCCTGTTTTCTCGGCGCTGCAAGGCACGCCACACTGGAGCCGCTTTCACACAAACTACCCAGTCCGTCTTTTTTTATCTTATTCTCCAACTCCTCCACAACCTTCTGCAGAGTCTTTCTTCCGTCTAAAAAATGTTTTTCCGCATATTTTACACAATACCCCAGAGCAGACACCTGCTCACTGTCAACGAGCTGCTCCACATAGCGCAGGTCTATGGTTTCCCGGTTAATCTGCACAGCCTCCCGGCCCATCGTCTTCATCTTTACCCTGTCATTCCCGCGAAATGCCGGATTTCCTCCCGGGCATCGTGTGAACACGGGTGCTGCTGCTTTTTCATCCGGCCCGCTGAGCATTGGAAAACTTTCGGCCTCTCTTTTCGCAAGAGCGGTGATATCTTTCGGCACATATCTGTCCATCTGGATAATGCAGTCCGCAATATGGAAATATGCCCCGGAACTTCCTGCCACGATGGCAGTTGATATTCCATACTCATCATACAATTCCCTGATCCGTTCGATAAATGGCGTGATGGGTTCCATATCTCTGTGTATCACGCGCTGCATCAGCTCATCCCGTATCATAAAATTCGTTGCGCTTGTGTCTTCATCGATCAGCAGCAGTTTTGCCCCCGCCTCCATGCTCTCTATCACATTCGCTGCCTGGGATGTACTTCCGCTGGCATCCTCCGTATAGAATCCTCGTGTTTCCTTTTTATTGGGAAGGTCATTTATAAACATGGAAATATCTGTTTTCTTAATGCTGCGTCCATCCTCTGCGCGGATCTTCATTGCGGTGGCGTCTGTAATCACATACTCCCTGCCATCCCCCGCAATATGGTTATAAACACCCAGTTCCAGTGCTTTCAGGAGCGTGGACTTTCCGTGGTATCCCCCGCCCACAATCAGTGTGATTCCTCTGCGGATTCCCATTCCCGTTATTTTTCCTCTGTGAGGCAGTTCCAGCGTCACTTTCAGTTCCTCCGGGGAAGCAAAGGCAACCGCCCCTTTCATTGGCCGGGAAGAAATTCCGGATTCTCTGGGCAGAATAGCTCCGTCCGCCACAAAAGCAGCCAGTCCCAGAGCAGGCAGCTGCTCCCGGATATACTGCTGGTCGTCCGCGAGAAATGCTGTCTGTTCTATTCTTTTTTTATCGCTTTTCTTATAATACAGAGAGTTTTCCACACACTCGGGCAAAAAATCAAACAATATCTTCATTAATTCCCTGGCATTGATGGTTCTTCCGTTTGCAGGAAAACCGGCCTCAAGCCTTAGTACCAGATCCCCGGTACGAACATCAATACTGCATGCCGTACGTTCCAGTATCTCCTGTCCGCATCTGCTGACAGAGATCAGGCCGCTCTTGCCCGAACCTTTGGCTTTGAATGCATACTTTTCAACACCGCGTCCGAACTGGCGTGTCAGATAATCCTGCAGAGCAATCCGGCGGTGCTCCGTCTCAAACAGCTCTTTTGGAAACCCTGCCGCCGCACCTTTTATATGAATACTTAATTTTGAAGGGGAGGCAAATGGATCTCCCTGTACATGATCGATGGAAAGCTGATACCCGGGGAACTGATATACACCCTTCGTATCTTTGTAGGCAGGATAACTCTTGTGGTCAATCCTGTTGAGTAAATTTTTTAGTTCTGTTGATGTCTGCATCTTAATGCACTCCTTTTCTATTTTTTGTTCCGGCAGCACTCTCCGGTGTGCCCTATTCTTTTATATCCATCACTGTCCCCATGAAGACAGGAAGTTTCGCTTCACTATCAATCAGCATATAAATAAACGGCCGGTTCAAGTATACGGTTTTGTGCTCTGCGGAATCGATCATCGCAGCTTCCGTCATCAGCTCCACAGCTGTGGCTGCTCCCGCCTTCGTCCCTTGTTCATCCACCGCAATATAAGTTTTGTGCAGTACACGGTTTATATAAATATTCCCATCCGTCGATGTTCCCAACCCGCTGAAATCTGCCATTCCGGGATCAAATGCATTCGTCATCCCCATATCTTTCAGAATCTCACTCATCTCTGTATCGTACTCATTTTCAAATTTGGGGATCGCCGCATCCACCGGCACGCTCTGCGAGTTGTTCAAAAGTCTCATCAACTTTTCACCCGTTAAGGAGGAAATATATTCGCTCACGCTTATCCCCTCTTTCGGAAGCAGGCCTGCAAACGCATATTTTCCGTCCTTATAATACTTAATCAGACCGGTTGTATTCTCATCTTCCAGATATTCGTTCTCTTCCGAATACATCAGCTCTGCAATTTGCTCACTTCCGTTTTCCGTTGTAAAAACATCCGCCATGACTTCATTTTCCTTATATATGTTCTCCCATTCGGCATCAAACGCAATCGCATTGATCAGATACATGATCGCTTCATCCGGAATCTCATCCAGTATATCTTCTATCATACCGTCCGTTTTATCGCTGACCCAATTGTTGATGTCCTTGAGCGTGGAATTATCAAAAGGCGCCTGGTAAAGCTCCGCGTCATACCAGTCTGCGTTTGCCTGCAGAAAATCCGGATTCACGGTCAGACTCTCATCCTCTTTAAACCAGATTGAATTGGCAAGATCCAGCTTGTACTTATTGCCGGAAGCCAATGCCTCTTTATAAGCATAGAGGTATGGATTCAGTTCTTCTACGCTCAGCCCCAGCACATCCTCCATCTGTGTGAGGGTCTCCCCTTCTGCCCCATTCGCGGTCATAGCAAGAGCATAGAGCACAGAAACAGGCGATATCAGCACCTCAGAGTTTTCTTGCCGGCTGGCCTCAAACAGGCGCACCGCAAAATCTGCGGCGGCAACAGTATCCTCGTCACGAAGTACGGCTTCTTTGCTGACATCATTGGCCTTTACACCTTTCATTAAATCTGATGCCTGTACCTTTTTGCCGCAGCCGGATAAAAGAAATGCGCCTGTAAGTACTACTGCAATACAGAATGAAAACATGCGCTTTTTCATAAGGGATCTCCTTTCCTTATTGTATTGAACATGATTGTCAATTGACAGGGGCCGATTTACGCATATTGTATCATTTACAAAGACAATTGTAAAACACATGGGGGCGACTTTTTCAAGAAAATCGGGATTTAGCGACGAGCTTTAGCCTCGGCGCGGATGGGGACGCTCCATAAAGGGATAGCCGAAAACCTCCCGGAGAACATCCATGTCCTTTCAAAAACGCGGCCGCGGACCTAAGAAATTCTAGGCGG
>NZ_WKZK01000037.1:0-45775 GCF_009680135.1 Eubacterium sp. BIOML-A2 | reverse complement strand
ATTGTATCAAATGGGCTGATGCGCGGTCTAACTGCGCTAAACTGCGGCCTGGGTGGGCCGGAGGCCCGGAATAATCATTATAATTGTGTCAATGAAAACTTCTATATGAAGACTTACTTCCGGGCAATAAAGGAGGGAACACTAATGGCTGATAAAATTGTTCCAATAATTATAGTAATGGTTCCTATTATCTTCTTCATCTGTAGATTCTCCTAAAATCAAAAAAGCACCGAAGTTGTCCCATAAGAGAAAGCTTCGATGCATTCGGTGAGAAAAGATATTCCAGATATTTTAATTGATGAGCTGGCTAAAAATGTGCTCAAGGAATTCTTTAAAATTGTAGCTGTTAGATACTTAGACTATTTCACTACAATTTGACCGCATTATTATTTGGCGGTTACTTTACATGCGGTAAATATAAAGATATATTATTATCAACTATTTTTCGGATTTCATCTAAAATTCTGTTCATCTTATTTCCTCCCAATAAACTTTTAATTTATCACCGGCTCTATTATATTTCATCCAGATAAAAAAGTATAGAGAGATTTCTCTCGCTCCGATGGAACAGCAGCTTCAAAACCGTGCTGACCTGTTCATCCGTCACATTCTCTGGGTGGGGGAAATAGCTTTCCAGCATTGCCCGTCTGGTGCAAAGCCGGTGTGTCTGTTCCTTTCGGGTCAGCATCTTTATCTGGTGCTGCAATATCTTTTCTTCATGCTGCGCCCGCCGGAGCTTGGCTTCTCCCTTTGCTATCTGCTCATTCAGTTTTTCCAGCTCTTCAGGGAACGCTTCACGGTCATAAGGCTTCGGGAAAGTGCCGCCGCCAGCTCCATGATAGGGAAGCGGATAAACAAAATCCCGTTGCTGTCCGGGATTCCATCTGTCAGAATTTCGCCCAGCAGACGGGCATACAGGATTTTGGCTGTGCTGCTGATTGGGAGCTTCACCACAGCCCTCGGCAGCGGAACGCAGGGCGGAACAGATGGAAAATAGAGAATCATTTAACCGCCAGAAGAATTGGCAGGGAAATATAGAATATGCATGCAGTTGGGATGAATGTGCCCAGAAGAATCATTATCTGTTGGAACAAATTATTGACAAAATAGAGAGGAATGGATATAATATCAATATACAAATTTTTGAACAATGGGGGATCGTTTATGGATGTAGATGGGAGAAGTGTATTATATCAGAAGATAGGCGTTACAATCAGCAATATGGCTCTTAGTCTGCTTTCTAAAAACGTGGGGGATCGGATTCACTCTATTTCCCAATATCAGGAGGAATTCGGTGTGTCAAGGGGGACGATTCAGAATGCCATTAGCTACTTAAAAGAAGTCAGAGCAGTGGTGCTTGCCCCTCATGGACATCTGGGTACATATGTAGAATGGATTGATTATGTAAAATTGCAGGAATGTTGTGTGGCACAGGGGTTAATGGGCATTATGCCGCTTCCTTATTCCGTAACTTACGAAGGTTTTGCTACTGCGATGTACGAACAACTGAAGAATCTGCGGTTTAATATGGCATATGCAAGGGGCGCTGTAGGGCGTATGGAACTCGTTGAGTCGGGGGTTTACCAGTTTGCGATTTGTTCCCAGTATGCAGTCGAACACGAAATGAAGATTGGTAAGAATATAGAAATCGCCTTAAACTTTGGTGCCGGGAGTTTTTTGTCACGGCATGTCCTGCTGCTGAGAGACCAGAATCAGAATGGGATAGCGGATGGTATGAAGGTGGCTTACGACAGTGATTCTCTGGATCAGAGTCAGATTACAAAAAATGTCGTAAAAGGGAAACGGGTTGAACTGGTGAATATCCCAACCCAGCAGACCGTCACCGCACTTTTGGAAGGCACAATCGATGCAGGTGTATGGAACTATGATGATATCCTGGAGAACCATCATCTGTACAATCTGAAAGTGGTATTCCTGAATGCATCGGAATATAGTGATTCGTTTTCTACGGCTGTTCTTGTGATCAGGAAGGATAGTGGTTATTTAAAAAAGGTTTTAGAAAAAAACATCAGTGTAAGCATGACTTTAAAAATTCAGAACGAAGTTCGCAGCGGAAAGCGCCATCCGTTTTATTAAGGAAATGTGTCTGGCGCCTATGTTGTTTTTTTTGATAGTACAAAAAAATGTACTTTATGTCGTAAGGTAAACGAGAAGTGGATTATGTAATCCGTTTCCAAAATATTTTTTAATTAAAAGTACAAAAAAATGTATATTAAAGGAGGAGCAGATGAACGAGATGGAAACTTTGTACGAGAGGTTAGCAATCCTGGAACAGGGGGGATTGATCACGCCTCATGTATCAGAACAGGTGAAGAAGATCATTGGGTTGGTTTTCGAGAGAAAGGAGCGGCCGGATATGGAGAAATTGGAAATGTTTACGACCCATATCGCAATGGCGATTCAGCGTATTTTAAACGGAGAGCGTGAGAATCCGCTGGATGATGCCGTGCTTGCAGGGCTCAGGGAAGAGGCTGTTTATCCTGATGCAGAGAGGTTTGCCCAAAACATTTATGAGCATACTGATATTGAGTTCCCGGAAGTTGAGAAGGGATATTTGGTAGTCCATTTATGTAATCTTTTTTCATAAAAAAATAAGAAGGAGGAAGAAAAGATGAAAATTGCAATTGGAGGAATGCAGAAAAATGAGATGCAGCAGGAAATTTTAAAATGCTGCCCGGATGCGGAGACGATCATCACAAACGATATGAATGCTGTATCTATGATGAAGAAAGGGGAGGTAGATTATTATATTGGTGCTTGTGAGAGCGGAGGCGGTTCTGCGATTTCAATACTGATTGGTCTGCTTGGCTACAGCAAATGCTGTACAGTCTGCAAAAATGGAGGCAAACCAAAAAAAGAAGAGATTGAGAAGTTTGTAAATGACGGAAAGGTCTGTTTCGGTATGGCGGTGTCACACATTGACATCACAGTGCCGGTGCTGATGCAAGTATTAATGGAGCATGAGGAGAAGTAATAGGAAATAGTAACAAGGCGAACAAAGAAAAGAGGAAGAAAATATGGAATTAAGTATTGTAAATGTGATAATTGTTATGCTTGTATGTGCCATGGCAGCTTTTTTATCCCATATGGGAATGGCAGTTTTTCATGATGGAATCCGTCCGGTCATTCCGGAATACATTGAAGGACGTATGCACAGAAGTGAGATGGCGTCCATTGCATTTGGATTGAGCGTTGGGTTCATCGCATCAGTTGGAATCGGAAATGCACTGGTAACTAATTTGCTGAATCCATGGCTGCTGTTTTTGGCAACAGATATTATTGGAATTGCGTCTCCGAAGAAATGGCTGGCCCCGATTCTCGGCGCGTTGTGGGGTCTGATTTGCATGACAGGAATCGGCGGGATCAATGCGGTGTTGACAGGAATGCCGGTGGATCTGATTACCGCAATGGGAGATGTCGGAACTTATGTTGTGACCGGTTTTGCATTATTCCCAATCGTTGCAATTATCATGCAGTTTGGAATAAAGACAGGAATTATAACCGCTGTGATTGTAATGGTATTTCGCTTTGCCGGACCTGGTTTCTCCACAATCAGCGGGGATGCCTGGACAATGATGATAGGTGTGATCGCCCTGGTTGCACTATGTATTTGGAAAGACTTTAAAAATAAGGAGAAGAGCGTGACAGAAGATTTGAATATTTTTTCAGAAAGAACTGAAAGAATCAAAAAGAATCTGCCATTTCTCATGGTTGCAGGGGCATTGATTGCAATCGCTTGTAATGTACATGTTTTGGCAGGTTCCGACGTGTCTATGTTTGACTTGTCAAAGGCCTATGCGATGAAAGATTCTGCGGAGGCAGCTACGTTGATAAAGACTGTTGCTACGAATGAATTCATGAGGGCACTGAGCTTTATTCCGTTGATCGCGACAACAGCAGTTACAACGGGTGTGTATGGAGTTGCCGGATTTACATTTATCTATGTTGCAGGTTACCTTTGCCCGAACCCGATCGTTGCAGCGATTGCAGGTGCGGCTATTATATTAGTGGAAGTTATGTTGCTTGGCCTAATCGGAAAATTCCTCGGAAATTTTCCATCTATGCGTGATGCATCTGATAATATCCGCAGTGCGATGAACACCTGTGTTGAGTTTGCATTGCTGATCGGCTCTATTGCGGCATGCTGCACGATGAGTGCCTCTACTTCTGCAGGAGCTGCAGGCGGTTTTGTTATCGGCGGATGTATATATTTGATTAATGAGATGACCGGACGTAAGATCATGCGTATGGCGATTGGACCAGTCGCAGCAATCGCAACTGGAATTATTTTGAATCTGACCTATTTGATTGGATTGACTCCTTTGGTATAAAGCATATGAAAGAGGTGGAATCATATGATTCAGACAGTAAATGGGAAGATTTCCCCGGAAGAATTAGGAATTACGATGTGCCATGAGCATTTGGCGCTGGACTTGTCCCCTGTGAGAGGGGACAAGGATTCCGACTTTGATGATACAGAATTGATTTTGGATGAAATTCGGAAAATGCAGGCATATGGGGTGAAATCCGTTGTCGAAGTAACTTGCAATGATATGGGAAGAGACGTAGAGAAGCTGCGTATGTACAGTAAGGCGTGCGGTATTCATATTATTGCGGCAACCGGATTTTATTTGGAGGAATACCATTCGGATGCGGTTCGGGAGGCAAGCCCTGAAGAATTAAGTGAAATTTTCTGTAAAGATATCCTGGAAGGAATTGATGGCACAGATATCAAAGCAGGCGTCATCGGTGAAGTTGCATCTGGAAATCCAAGTATGGGGCCAAGCGAGAGAAATGTGCTGATTGCTGCAGCTTTGGCCGGAAAGCAGACCGGACTGGCCGTAACGACGCACTGTCAGCTTGGAAGACTGGCAATGGAGCAGGCCAGGCTGTTTGAGAAGTACGGAATGGATCCTGCGAAAATTGTGCTGGGGCATTTGGATCTGGCAAATGATCGAACGTACTATGAAGAGGTTCTGAAAACAGGAGTAAATATCGGATTTGACACTATTGGAAAGACTGCATATCTAAGTGATGAGGTAAGGGCAGATAATCTGATGTGGCTTTTGGAACGAGGCTGGGAGGAACGAATTGTACTCTCTCAGGATATTTCGCGAAAAAGTTATCTGTCAAGCAGAGGCAAATATTCTGGATATATGACAGTGATGAAAGATTTTGTCCCACTTTTAAAAGAATGGGGAATTCAGCCAGGGACATTGAACAAATTATTGATAGATAATCCTGCCCGGATTTTTGATAAAGTGAATTGAGGTGATGATTACGAAGACATATCCTTTACAAAGTCTTACGGTTGAAGAGGCTGCAAAGTTTCAGTTTCGGATCGTGGACTGTATTACAAGAGAATTAAGCGGCCGCGAAATGGTTACCAGAGGAGATTTGGGAGTGGTGTGTGGGAAGAATAAACCGGTCATCACACAGAAAGCAGAAGCGGTAATTGCAAACATATTTGGCACGGAAGCATGTATGCTGGTGCGCGGGGCCGGGAGCGGGGCAATCCGGTTGGGACTTCACGCAATACTCAATTCGGGAGACATGATTTTGGTTCATAAGGCTCCAATTTATGATACTACGCAAACGTCTTTGGATATGATGGGAATCTACAAAGCAGAGGCAGATTTTCATGATGCCGGGGAAATTCATAAGATAATGGAAGAAAAACCGGAGATAAAGGCAGTATTAGTACAGCATACAAGACAGTGTCCAGAGGATCATTATAATTTAAAAAATGTAATTGAGACAGTAAAACGAGTCAGGCCTGTTCCCGTACTGACTGACGATAATTATGCGGCATTGAAAGTCCCACAGATCGGAGTGCAGTGCGGTGCTGATTTATCCTGTTTTTCGTCATTTAAATTGCTTGGCCCGGAGGGGGTCGGAATTATTGTAGGTAAGCAGTGTTACATAGAAAGATTGATTCAGGAGAACTATTCGGGCGGAATGCAGGTGCAGGGCCATGAGGCATTGGATGTACTTCGCGGTATGGTCTATGCCCCTGTGGCGCTGGCACTGGAAGCGCAGGTGAGCGAAGAATGTGTCCGCAGGCTGAACGAGGGAGAAATTCCAGAAGTAAGACGGGCGTTTTTGGCGAATGCACAGTCGAAGGTTATTTTGGTTGAATTTCGAAAGGAAATAGCAAAACGAGTTTTAAAAGAGGCTGAAGCATTAGGGGCAGCTCCATATCCTGTGGGATGTGAGTCAAAATACGAGATGGTTCCGCTTTTTTACCGGATTTCCGGTACATTTCGTAAAGCAGATCCGGCGCTGGAAGAGCGTATGATCCGTATCAACCCTCTTCGGGCAGGAAGCGATACGGTAATGCGGATTATAAAGGAATCTATAGAAAGAGGAAAAGTATGTTTGTAGATCAAATGTTAGAAAAGAATAAAAAGCTGCTTGAGACGGCGTTTGCATTACAGCAAAGCGGGCAGATCATGCCGGATTCCTATGTGATTGATATGGATACCTTGCTGGACAATGCGAGAAAAATTCTGGATGAAGCAAAAAAACAAAATATAAAACTATATTTTATGCTGAAACAATTAGGAAGAAATCCATATATAGCAGAGAAACTGGTGGAAATGGGATACGAAGGAGCTGTTGTGGTAGATTTTAAAGAAGCAAAGATCATGATGGACGCGGGAATTCCGATTGGAAACGTGGGACATTTGGTACAGGCGCCGAATGCTATGCTCTCCGAGATCGTAGCCTATCATCCGGAAGTGATGACAATTTATTCCCTGGATAAGGCCGCACAGATTCAGAAGGCAGCGAAGGAACTTGGAGTGTTCCAGGGCATTTTGCTGCGGGTTTATAATGAAGACGATATGAGTTATCAGGGGCAGACTGCTGGCTTTTTGCTTCGGGATCTGCCGGAGATTGCAAAAACAATTATGGACGATTACCCAAATATTGAGATAAAAGGGGTCACTTCTTTTCCGTGTTATCTGTATGACGAAGAAGCCGGGGATATTCGGCCTACTTATAATCTGAATACAGTAAAAGAGGCTGTTGAAATTCTCCAAAAGCTTGGTATAGAGGCGGAAATCGTCAATACACCGTCTGCTACTTGTGTCAGGACATTGCAGATGATGGCGGAATTAGGCGGAAACTGTGGAGAACCGGGACACGGAATGACGGGGACAACTCCTATGCATGCGGTACAGGGAATGGAGGAAACGCCATGTGTTGTATATGTAAGTGAGATTTCCCATAATTTTGACGGAAACGCATATTGTTATGGAGGCGGATATTATCGAAGATCCCACATGAAATCGGTATTGGTGGGAAAGGAACTGAAGTCAGCAAAGAAGCTGGATGTGATACCGCCATCCTTAGAGAGTATTGATTACTATCTTGGAATTTCAGAAGAGTGTGAGATCGGAGATGCGGCCATCATGGCATTTCGTTTCCAGATTTTTGTGACCAGGAGTGACGTGGTTCTGATTCAGGGAATTCAAAAAGGACATCCGAAAATCATCGGGATTTATGACAGCATGGGAAGGGTGAAAAAATGAGCAGAAGATTTGTCGTAATTGTGTTAGATGGATTTGGAATTGGTGCAATGAATGACGCGGTGACAGAGAGACCGGGGGATGAAAAGGCGAATACGCTGGGAAGTATTCTACGGGATTGCCCTGATCTGAAGCTTCCGAATCTGGAGCGGCTTGGACTTATGAATGCTTTTGGAAAAGAAAGCGCTAAAATGAAGTTTTGCAAAACAGCGAATTATGGAAAGTCTGAGCTGATGCACTTTGGGGCGGATACTTTCATGGGACATCAGGAAATCATGGGAACTTTGCCGAAGAAGCCAACCATGCATCAATTTCAGGAAAAAGTGGATGAAGTATATTATCATCTAAAAGAGAATGGACACAAAGTCAGGATTGTCAGCCGAGGCGGACTGCGCTACATAGTTTGTGATGACTACGTTACGGTTGCAGACAACCTGGAGGCTGATTTGGGCATGTGCTATAATGTGACAGCTCCGCTGGATTTTATTTCGTTTGAAAAGGAGTATGAGATCGCCCGGCTTGTCCGTGAGGTTGTGACTGTCGGGAGAGTGATTGTGTTCGGCGGAACAGGCAATACAATGGAAGATTTATATAAGGCGGAGGAAATAAAAGAAGGTAAGTTTATTGGGATTGCATCTGCAAGATCGAAATCTTATGAGTATGGATACCAATGCCTTCATTTAGGCTATGGTGTAGATAAAAATGTGCAGGCTCCGACGATTTTAACCAAAGCGGGAGTCCCGGTTACTTTGATTGGAAAGGTGGCGGATATTGTTGCCAATGACAGCGGAACAAGTATCTCCTGTGTGCCGACAGAAGAATGTATGCGGCTGACACTGGATGCCATAAAAAAAACAGACAGAGGGTTCATCTGCACGAATGTGCAGGAAACAGATCTGGCAGGTCATTCACAGTCTTCTGTGCAGTACCGTAAGATTTTGGAACAAGCAGATGCAGGACTAGGCAAATTGATTCCGGTTCTGGGAGAAGAAGATATACTGGTTGTGATGGCGGATCATGGGAATGACCCGGATATCGGGCACAGTAAACATACAAGGGAATGTGTTCCACTGTTGATATATAAAAAGGGAACCGAATACAGAAACCTGGGGATTCGCAAAAGTTTGTCGGATGTAGGGGCCTCTGTTTGCGAATATTTTCAAACGAATGCACCCCAGAACGGCAGAAGCTTTTTAGAACAGTTATGTTAAGTTAAGGCTTAAAAGAGAAAGTGAGCGTAGAAAAAGAAAATGCAAATAATCAGAAATGTGCAAATTAAAAGAAACGGAGAGATTTGCACATTCGATTATCCGCATAACCACTACACTTTCAAGTCATTTGAAATATAAAAACACTCATTTTTACAAGAAATTTACCACGATTGAATGAGCCTTGATATGATGATAAAACCACATGGGGATAGCACAGAATAACTGTATATCTCCCGGTTTTCATTTATGCAATATGATTATTTCACTCTGATTTCAACCACTTTCAGCGCGGTAAAACGGACGCAGGCATAACTTAGAGATATAAGCGTCATAGAACTTCAAAATTCCTTTAACCGCCTTTTCATTTCCAGCAGACGTTTTACAAATTACCCTAATGAGGGATAGCCATAATCTTTTCTTATTTGTTAATTCTTTTCTATAACCCCAAAATATCAAACGGAATATCACACTTTCATAGTGCTACATGCAAAGTGATCGAAAACTACAGCCAGAGCTATGGCTGCCCGGCTTGCAACAGCCTGCCGGGTATCAAACGCTGCTTTTGCTGGGCGCACATACGTCAATATTTCATTGATGCCGTCCCCAAAGGGAAACAGTATGATTACAGCCAGCCGGCAGTACAGGGAGTCCAGTACTGCAACCGGTTATTCGCCATCGAGGATTCCATTAACAAGAAATATCCCGGTGATCATGAAAAGCGGAAACAGCTGCGTCTCAAGAAGGAGAAACCCATTCTGGAGGCTTTCTGGCCGTGGCTGGATCAGCAGAAGCCGGTCCGGAATACCCGCATGGACAAAGCGGTGAATTAGGAGCCTGTCAATTCTAATAAAGACATTTCGAGTCAGGAATATTTACGAAATTTATGCAAAGAGTTTTCAGGAATTACTTTCAGACTAAATGATAAGAGTATAGAGTCTGCTGATGGAATGTTAGAACAAGTAGGCAATAATTTCGGCGGAAGGGATCAATGTAGTATCAGTATAGACCTTACGACAGATGAAGGAGATGCAGGACGAGGCTGCCCAGAAGGCTGCTATGGAAGCTGATTCAGATATGAGGACAATTGCGGCTTCATCAGCAGCTCTTAATGTTGCGGCCAATGGATTAGGTGAAACATCGGAAGGGAATGCAGAAGGCTGGGGTTGAATGGAAAATATTGCAAACAGAACTTTTGAATATGCCAGATAATCTTAATGAGTACAATGAAATTTATCTAGGTAATCTTAGAAAATGTCGGATTTGCGAAAAGATAAAACATGGACAGTGATTTAAGAGAGATTTACAATAGACGTAAAATGAGTAACAGCTATAAGGTACTGCTTGATACAGCTCAGGTGACCAATTAGATTTGTGGAAGAGAGGAATTGACAGATGAAACTGACAGATTTAAGAGTAAACCATGTGAAGAACCCATTGGGATTTCAAACGATCCCGTTAAGTTTTTCGTGGAAAGTAACAGAAGCCGGAGAGGCAAAGCGGATGGAGTCTGCCAGATTACAAATCTTTAATGGAGACACTCCTGTTTTTGACAGTGGAGAAAAAAGAGGGATGAACAGTCTGGATTATAATGTAGATATTTCTCTGATGCCGAGGACACATTATACATGGACGGTGGAAGTGACGGCAGATAACCGACAGAAAGCGGAAGCGACAGGGCATTTCGAAACAGGAAAGATGGAAGAGAAATGGACTGCAAAGTGGATTGCACCACAATTGGGAGACGAGGAAATACAACCAGTATTCAGGAAGTGTTTTAGAGTGGATGAAGCAATTGTGGGAGTTAATGCAAGATTGTACCTGTGTGGACTTGGCGTTTATGAAGTGTATCTCAATGGACAGAAAGTCGGGGAGGAATATCTTGCGCCGGGCTATCATTCTTATGACTTTCATCTGCAGGTGCAGACATATGATGTGACGGATTATCTGAAAGAAGGAGACAATGAAATTCAGATTTGGCTGGGAAGTGGATGGTATAAAGGTCGTCTTGGATTTGACGGCGGATATGAAAATCTGTATGGAGAGTTTTGCTGTGCGATGGGAGAATTGTATGTTGAGCGACGTGATGGAGACGGAGCGAAAACAACTGAGCTTGTTGTATGTACGGATGAGACATGGGAATACACACAGTCACCAATTGAATTCAGTAACATTTATGATGGAGAAATTTATGATGCAAGACGAGAATATGCAGTGCATCGTGAGACAAGTCAGATAGGTGATATTGCGGAAAATGCAGCAGAAAATGGAAAATGGAAATTGGTAAATCTTCGTGTTCCAGAAAAATGTGGACCGCTGAAAGACCGGTATAGTCTGCCGATTGTAAAGAAAGAACACTTTGAACCAATCGAAATCATCCGGACTACAAAGCAGGAAAATGTGTTGGATTTCGGACAGAACCTGACCGGCTGGGTAGAATTTGATTGTCAGATGCAGGAGGGGATGCAGATTCGTCTTACAGCATCGGAAATCATGCAGGATGAGTGCTTTTACCATGATAATTTTCGGACGGCAAAAACAGAATTCGTTTATATTTCCAATGGAAAGCAATCTCATGTAAGACCGCATTTCACGTTCTATGGATTCCGTTATATGAAAGTAGAATATCTGGATGAGAAGGGAAATATTCTGGCAGATCGGAGACCGTCAGAGGAAGAGCATTTTACAGCATATCACCTGCGCAGTGATTTTGATGAAATCGGCAGTATTATAACGGGGAACAAAAAGGTAAATCAGCTGTTCTCCAATGCAATGTGGGGGCAGAAGGATAACTTTCTGGATGTGCCGACTGACTGCCCGCAGCGTGATGAACGTCTTGGATGGACCGGAGACGCTCAGATTTTCTCAGAAACAGCATGCTATAACATGTACATGCCCGCATTCTATCGAAAATATTTGTGGGACATGCGTGCGGAACAAAGTATTTTGGGCGGCTCAGTGCCCAATGTAGTCCCAAGATTAAAACAAGGAATGGTTGCGGAACATGGAAGTTGTCCATGGGCAGATGCAGGAGTAATTATTCCATGGAATGTCTATCTGCATTATGGAAGTAGAACATTGTTGAAAGAGTGCTATCCGGGGATGAAAGACTGGGTGGATTGTGAGCGGAGAAAAGAAGAGGCGCTGGGAGGGCTGCATCTTGTCAAAGACGGTTTTCATTTTGCAGATTGGCTGGCACTGGATAATCCGCAGCCGGGGCCGTTTGGTGCAACAGATGCACTTTATATTGCAAACGCATACTACTATAAATGCACGAAGAGTGTGGCAGAAGCAGCGGCAGTGCTGGGATATGAAATAGATAAGCAGGAATACGGAAAATTGGCGAATGAGATATTAGCAGCGATTCAGAAAACATATTTTGATGAAAATGGATTGTGTATCTGTCATACGCAGACAGGTTCGGCAATTGCAGTTATGTTTGGCTTGAATCCAAATGAGGATGCACAGAATAGAGAAGGAGAGGTGTTATATGCCCGCGTGAAAGAAAACAATGGGCATCTAAATACCGGATTTGTCGGAACAACGATGCTCTGTCCTGCATTGACAAAGACGGGACACAGCAAAACAGCAGCAGATCTGTTGTTGAATGAGGAATTTCCGGGCTGGCTTTACAGTGTCAATCTGGGAGCAACGACCATATGGGAGCGTTGGAATTCAGTGGAGCCTGACGGACATCTGAACCCAGAGGGGATGAACAGCCTAAACCACTATAGCTATGGCAGCATTGCAGCGTGGATGTATGGAGATCTTTGCGGAATCCGACCAGTGGAGGCCGGATTTAAGAAGGCTGTGATAGAACCACATGCAGATGCAAGATTGGGGTTTGCTGAAATGAAGCTGGATACAGCAGCAGGATTGTATCGAAGCAAATGGAGCTGTAATACAAACGGAACGGTGTTATATGAGATTGAAGTACCTTTTGATGCGGAGGCAGAATTGATGATAGGAAACAAAAGGTGGACATTGCCAGCTGGAAATTATACATTTACAACAGAGAAGTGAAAAGGAAAGGGAAAAGGATATGAAAACATGTGAGGTAAATATGCGTGATCCATTTGTTATGGTACATGGGGGAATGTATTATTTGTATGGAACGAGGAGTGAGTCCTGCTGGGGACCGGCAGACGGATTCGACTGTTATGTCAGTGAAGATATGGAGAACTGGGAAGGCCCGATAGAAATCTTCCACAGACCAGACGGATTTTTTGCTGATCAAAATTACTGGGCACCGGAATGTGTGTACCTGGAAGCGGATGAGGAAGCAGGAAGAACAGAGGGACCATGGAAACAGATGGAGGAGCCAATCTTTCCGGAAAACGGAGGACATGGAATGATGTTCCGGGATGCAAAGGGGGAACTACTGTTTACGTTACATTTTCCAAACGATAAATATAAAGAACGTCCGATGTTTGCCAGAATGAATCTGGAAGACGAAAAATTAAGATTGAAATAGTATCAGTCAAAAAAAGAAAAGTACTGGTATGGTTGTTTGAAAGAAGGAGAAACAAATTATGAAAGAACTAAAATGGAACAAACAATGGAAATTCTGGCCGGATAAAGATTCATTTGCACTTGTGTGGGATATTTCGGAAATTGCAAAAGAAATCACATTGCCGCATGATGCCATGATTGAAAATCCGGCAGATCCGAACAGTTTGAACGGAGGTAATACAGGCTTCCGCGATGCAGAGTGCTACACTTATGTAAAAATGCTGTTTGCACCGGAGGAATACAAAAATCAGACAGTTATGATAAAGTTTGAAGGTGTTTACATGAATGCATTTGTTTCTGTAAATGGGCAGATAGCAGCAAAAAGTCCATTCGGTTACACGACATTTTATGCGGAAATCAGCGATTTTCTAAAATATGGAGAAGAGAATGAGATTCGTGTACAGGTAAGAGCAGGAGCGATGACAAACAGTCGTTGGTATTCCGGTGCTGGTATTTACAGAGATGTATATCTTCTGGAGTCGGGATTAACCTATCTGGTGCCGGAGGGTGTGCAGATTAAAACGGAGAGAATAGAAGACGGGTATGCCGTGCTTCAGATTTCTTCCGAAGTAAAAAACAGAAATCATACTGTGAAGGAACTGGTTCTGGAGACCGCAATTGAAGATGCTGATGGACGCGTTGTTACATCTGAGAGAACGAGCCTGGCTTTGTTTGATCAGGAAATGCGAAAATTATCTCAGAGAATTACGGTAGATGCTCCACAATTATGGAGCGAGCACTCACCGATCCTTTATACCTGTGTAAGCCGTCTGTTTGAGAAGCAAGCAGAGGAACTTATTCTTTTAGATGAAAACAGAGAAATATTTGGAATACGTACAGTTCAGGTTGATGCAAGAAGAGGATTTTGCGTAAATGGAGAAATTGTCAATTTGCGTGGCGGATGTATT
Source organism: Eubacterium sp. BIOML-A2 (assembly GCF_009680135.1). Taxonomy (NCBI): domain Bacteria; kingdom Bacillati; phylum Bacillota; class Clostridia; order Eubacteriales; family Eubacteriaceae; genus Eubacterium; species Eubacterium sp. BIOML-A2. The sequence goes on along the minus strand of NZ_WKZK01000037.1, from coordinate 31,594 downwards.
CATCATGACAGTGGACTTCTGGGAGCAGCTACGTATGAGGATGCTCAGTATCGTCAGGTGAGAAGAATGAAAGAAGCTGGATTTAACGCAATCCGAATGTCACACCACCCGATGGCTCCGGCGATGCTTCGTGCCTGTGATGAGTTGGGGATGTATGTGATGGACGAGACATTTGATATGTGGAATCGACTGAAGTCCAATTATGATTATGGTTTGTATTTTCAGGAGTGGTGGGAAAAAGATGTAACTGCCATGGTGAGAAAAGATTTCAATCATCCATCGGTAGTGCTTTATTCCATTGGAAATGAGATTCCGGAAATTGGAACAAACGGCGGATCAAAGACGTGTTATGAATTAAGTTCTAAGGTAAAAGAATTGGATGACAGCAGATTCACATTAGCCTCTGTCAATGGTGTGTTTGCTGCTGGAGATCAGGTTCCGAAAATCATTGAGGATGTTGTTGCTGATTTGAGCCGGGAAGGTAAGATTGAAGGGAATGTAAATAATTTCATGACTTTAATGGACACGCATATGGATAAGATTGTTGTACATGATGCAATCACGGAAAGACTGGAAAAAGCAGCTGCATCTACCGATATCATTGGATACAATTACATGACAGCACGCTACGAGATGGACGGAGAGAAATACCCGAATCGTGTAATTGTAGGAAGCGAAACCTACCCTCCTGAAATCGCAAGAAACTGGGCATTAGTAGAGAAATTACCGTATGTTATCGGAGACTTTACATGGACAGGATGGGATTATATCGGGGAAGCAGGCGTTGGAATTCCGGCATACCAGTGGGGAGAAGGCGGTTTTGGTGCTACATTCCCGGCACAGCTTGCATATTCGGGAGATATTGATATTACCGGATTCAGAAGACCGGCATCGTATTACCGTGAGGTTGTGTTCGGCATGAGAACGATACCTTATATTGCAGTACAGAATCCATACAAATACGGACAGCCTATTATTAAGACGCCTTGGGTGATCAGTGATGCGGCGGCTGCATGGAACTGGAAAGACTGTGAAGGAAAACCGGTAGTCATAGAAGTATACGCACCGGGAGAAGAAGTAGAACTTTGGGTGAACGGAGTATCTTGCGGAAGAAAAACGTCAGGAAAAGAAGTGGGATTTCGCACATTGTTCGAGACAACTTATGAACCGGGAACAGTAGCCGCAGTTGCATATGAAAACGGAAAAGAGATTGGAAGATATGAACTGAAAACTGCAGAAAAAGCCTATAACCTTGTTCTGAAGCCGGAAATATATCACGGATTAAAGGGGAGAGAACAGGAATTGTATTATATTGATGTAGAACTTTGTGATGAGAAGGGTATAATTGTAACAGATGATGATCAAAAACTGAATTTGTCTGTTGAAGGCGGAGCAGAGGCAGTAGGATTTGGAAGTGGAAATCCGAAACCAAACTACAACTTTAATGATGGCGTTACAGAGACATTTAACGGTCGGGCACTGATAATATTGAAGAAAGTCAGCGATGAGTTTGTGATTGTGAAGGTGGCGGCAGAGAATGGAAAAACAGCGGAAGTTTGTTTAAAGACAAATGAATAATTAAAATGTATATATTCAGTATGAGAAGTTGTACCAAACCTGTAAGGGATGTATTATCGGTTTGGTACAATTTGCAGTATAAAAGGTGGGAGGGCTTATGAAAAAACAGGACAAGAAAATCAGAGATTTACTGGATCAGATGACATTAGAAGAAAAAGTTGGACAGCTTCAGCAGTGTGGACCTTCACTGGTAGGGGCATTTGAAGTAAGTTTTGAAGAATTGCTGGATATGATGTTTGATGGCAGAATCTCTCAAGAAGAGTTTGGACGGCTGATGGCAACAGCAGAACAGGATTTCCATGAAGAAGATCTCAGAGCAGGGAAAATAGGATCTTATAATGGAGTTGGTGATGCTGCTACAGCTAATCGTCTGCAAAAAATAGCTGTGGAGGAAACGAGACTTGGAATTCCGTTACTGTTTGGATTCGATGTGATTCACGGATTTCGCACGATTACCCCGATTCCTCTTGGAGAGAGTTGTGCGTGGGATCCGGATCTGTGGGAACGCACAGGGCGGATGGCCGCTGAAGAAGCAACAGCAGGCGGGGTTCATATGACGTTTGCGCCGATGGTTGATGTGGCGAAGGACGCACGTTGGGGCAGAGTCAGCGAAGGTGCCGGAGAAGATGTCCTTTTAAATGGACTTTATGGAGCGGCAAAAGTGAGAGGTTTTCAGGGGGAGAATCTGGCAAAAGAAGATGCAATGGCGGCATGCGTGAAGCATTTTGCGGCATATGGTGCCTGTGAGGCAGGACGGGATTACAATCGGGTGGATATGTCTATGCAGCGTTTATGGGAAGAGTATCTGCCGTCCTACAAAATGTGCATTGATACAGGAGCAAGAGCGGTAATGCCTGCGTTCAATGATATAAATGGAGTCCCATGTTCTGTGAATCCATGGCTTCTGAAGAATGTACTGCGAAAGCAGTGGGGCTTTGATGGTATGACAGTCAGTGATGCCAATGCGATTGCAGAGTGTGTAAACCATGGAATCGTGTCGGATAAGCGTACTGCTGCAAAGGAAGCGCTGGAAGCAGGGGTGGATATGGATATGACGTCCAATAGTTACAGTGAGTATCTGGCTGATTTGATCCGAGACGGTGAAATCGGGGAAACAGTACTTGATGAAGCAGTGTCAAATATTCTTCGCGTAAAATTTGAGTTAGGATTATTTGAGAATCCATATAAAACAAGTGAAGAACGTGAGTCAAAAGCATTTATGAAACCGGAATACCGGGAACTGGCGAGAGAAGCTGCGACAAAATCTATAGTTTTATTAAAGAACGATACACATGTTGATGCATGTAGTAGTGAATCCGAGAAGGCAGAGAAGATTCTTCCGTTGCAAGATGGAACACGGTTGGGGATTTTTGGAAAGTTGGCAGCAGACAAGGGAGAAATGACTGGTGCGTGGGCAATCGGTGCGAACCCGGAAGATTGTGTGAGTTTGCTGGAAGCCTGCGAGAAGCAGGGTATAGCTTATCAGTATAGTGATGAGGATAACCGGATAGCAGACATTGTATCAGAATCTGATGTACTGATTGCTGTACTTGGAGAGAAAAAAGATCAGAGTGGAGAGGCGGCAAGCCGGGCTGATATTACTTTGACGGAGGAACAGCTTGCGTTGGTACGTAATCTACTGGCAACAGGAAAACCGGTCGTGGCAGTGCTATTTAATGGGAGACCGTTGGCAATTCCGTATGTGGCAGAACATGTACCCGCAATTGTGGAAGCATGGCATCCGGGTGTGGAAGCCGGAAATGCTTTGTTGGATATACTATTTGGTAAGGTCAATCCAAGCGGAAGACTGACGACAACCTTTCCATATGCAAGCGGACAGTGTCCGACGTATTATGCACATATCAATACAGGACGTCCGGGCGGAAAGTCAAAGTTTACATCGAAATATCTGGATACACCGCTGGAACCTGTATTCCCGTTTGGTTACGGATTAAGTTATACGCAATTCGAATATCTGGATCAAGGAATGGAGCGAGAAGGAGATGTATTTCGGATATCGTTAAAAGTAAAAAATATCGGGGCCAGGGACGGCCAAGAAGTCGTACAGTGTTATATACAGAATAAGACGGCAAAACGTGTACGCCCAGTGAAGGAACTCAAAGCGTTTGAAAAAATCAACATCAAAGCAGGTGAGACTGCAGAGGTGAACTTTGAGATACCAATCAGTGAACTGGGATATTATGACTGGGATATGCAGTACATTACAGAATTACAGGACATTTCATTCTATATTGGAAGTGATTCACAAAATTGTATAAAAATTGATATGAATTAGTTTTTATAAATATAAAAATCTGTCCCGGTAATCAATCGGGGGCATGCCGTAATACTTCTTGAAAATATGTCGAAAAGTGCCGGCGTCGGAATATCCAAGTTCCTCGGCAATCGCAGCAACTCATTATCGGATAAGATGCCGAAGAAAACTCATCTGAAGTATATCCCGAATTTCATCTAGGGTGTGTGGAATATTCAGACTTCGCTGAGGGTAGTTGAAGTACAGTTCTTTGAAAATATATTCCAGTTCAAATGCTATGGAGAATTATTGCATTCCCCTGTCTGAAAGCAGATGAGATTGCTATACTGAATTTAGATGAAATGAGAAAGGGGGAATAGAGAATGTCAGAAATTGGAAAATGGATTACGAACGAAACATCGTCACCATTTTATGCGAGAAAGAAATTCACAGTTGAAAAAAACATAAAAAAAGCAGAAGCGAAAGTCTGCGGGCTGGGACAATTTCACTTTTATATCAATGGGAAGAAAGTGGAAGATCACGAACTGGATCCGGGGTGGACGGACTATAAAAAGCTTATACAATATGTGACGTTTGATGTGACCAATTATTTGAAGAACGGAGAGAATGTAGCAGGTGTAGAAGTGGGGAATGGATGGTTCATCAAAACAGATGAACATTATACATTTAAGTTCCCGGAATTTATGCCGCCGAATCCGAATCCATATGAGCCGTTTGGAAAATATCTGATGCTGGCATTGAAAATGACAGTTACGTATACAGATGGTACGAAAGATGTGATTACTGCAGATGATACATTTACTGTAAAAGAGCATCCGATTGTGATGAGTAATGTTTATGGATCAGAGACGATGGACGGTAGACTCGTACAGTACGGATGGAGCACAGCGGAATTTGATGATTTTGACTGGAAGCAGGCGGTGATTGTAAATCAAGAAGATGTGCCGAAGGGAAGTCTCCAGAATCAGTTTCAGCCTGCGGTTCGGGTGATTCATTCGTATGAGGGACAATTATTGAATGAAGTGAATGGACGACAAATCTATGATTTCGGTCAAAATATGTCCGGTATTCTGGAATTCGAGGTGAAAGGTCATGCCGGAGATGTGGTGAAATGTTATCCGGCAGAGAAACTTTCGGAAAACGGAGATGTGGATCAAATTGCAAAGAACTGGGTGACAGTAGACTCCTGTATCACGTATATTATCGGTCAGGATGATGTGTGGGAAACATTCCGAATGAAATTCACTTATTTTGCAGGAAGATACATGGCGGCAGAGAAAATCTCAGCAGCACAGACGCCAGCAGAAATAGTGCTTCGCAGTTTTTGGGGACATGCAATCAGCAGTGCTAGTGAAACGAATGGAACGTTTACCTGTGATGACGAACGCTACAATCAGATTTATAATCTGGTTGAAAAGGCGGTAGAGGCAAATATGGTCAGTGTCCATACGGACTGCCCGACGATAGAACGTTTTGCATGGCAGGAACCGAACCATTTAATGGCACCGTCAATCATGTATATGAAAAACGGGCGGAAACTGTGGGAGAAGTTCTTGACGGATATGCGGATTGCACAGCATACCGGAGCAGACTATTTTCTGGATTTTGAAGGAAATAAAGTATATCCGGGAGAAGGAATGATGCCGTCCCAATGCCCGTGCTATATTCCAAATGTTTTACCGGTTCCGGGAATGGGAAGTTTCTACGACATCATTCCATGGGGAGGTACATCCATCTTGGGCACGTATTGGCACTATCAGTTTTATGGTGATGTCAAGATAATTGAAGACAATTATGACGCAGGGATGCGTTACTTAAATCACTTGAAGAAAAAAGTCAATACAGATGGCTTCATCAATCACGGTCTGGGAGATTGGGGAAACCCGCGCAATGAACTGGTAAGAGAAAATATAGAAACAGCATATTTATATGCAGATACAACAACTCTGGCAAAATTTGCACAAGTCCTTGGCAGAGAAAAGGACAGGGAAGAATTGCAGGAGTTTGCGGACAGAATTAAACAGAATTACAATGAAAAACTGCTGATTCAACATCCGGATCATGGATTCTGGTGCTATCGTGCATGGGATCATCCTGATGAAATCTTCCTTACGCAGGCTTGTGAGGCACTGCCGCTTTACTGGGGATTGGTGCCTGAGGATAAGAAAGAGGATATTGCAAAAGCACTCTGCTATACATTCGAGAGGGATCAAGCATTTATCAGTGGGGAAATCGGGTTGCCGTATGTGATTCAAACCGCAAGGGAATATGGTATGAATGACATTATCGGTAAGTTCATTTTGAAAGAAGAACATCCGAGTTATTATGCATTTGTCTTAGATGGAGAGACTACACTTGGAGAATACTGGGAATCGAATCCGAGAAGTCACTGCCATGATATGATGGGACATATTATTGAGTGGTTCTACAATGGAATTGCAGGAATTCAGGCAGAAAAGCCAGGATTTAAACAGATTAAAATCCAGCCATATCTTCCGGAAAGTATTGGTGAGTTTATATGCCATTATCATTCTATAAATGGTTTGATTGAAGTTCATGTGAAAAAAGAAGGAAACGATGTCCTATTGGAAATTACAATTCCAAAGGAGATAGAATGTAGGATAGACACTTGTAATTTAGAGTCGGCAGGAAGAAAAATAATAACTGCTTTCAGGGAAAGGTAATGATAATATGCGAGATTTTGAAAATGCGAGAAACCCGATCCTTCCGTTGGAATATCATGTCCCGGATAGCGAAGGTCATGTAATGCCGGATGGAAAACTTTATATTTATGGAAGTTTTAACTGACACATATTTCCGATGGGGACGAGCTGTATTTCGTTATGTAAAGAGTGAGAAGGAATGGACAGAAGTGGAACTGACCTGTGTAGGTAGCGGAACTGTGACGATACTGATGAACGGAAAGAATGCCGGAATTGTATCTGTATCAGAAAATGGAAAAGAAGAAGTATCCAGCGCGATTGTGACAGCAGCGCCAATCCGGATGTCGGCGGGAGTGTATGAATTATGTCTGAGATTTGAAAATCCAGAGAAACTGGAAATACTTTCCATAAGATTGAAGTAGCTGACTTTAAAAGTATATTCAGGAAAGATAAAAAATGTCGGATGTATAAAAAGAAATGTCGGAGAAATAAAATCAACATGAAAAAATGTCGGATTTCAAATAAGAAACAACATGGGATTATCTATGGAAAGGAAGTAAACTAGAATTATCTTAAAGAGAGGTAAGATAAAAAGAAACTTAAGGAATTAAGGAGAAAAGGAGAGTAAGACAATGGCTAATGAAAACACAACAATGAAGAAGCCGGAACAGGAAGTCAGTACTGCTTTTAAATGGTTTCATGCTACTTCTGTAAACGGAGGTGCAATGCTGATTGCAGCGGTACTTGCAAGTTATCTTTCAGTTTACATGACAGATACATTAAAAATTCCGGCAGCAATGGCATCAGGAATTATGTTTATCTCTACATTATGGGATGCGATCAATGACCCAATGATGGGGGTTATTGCAGACCGTACCAAGACAAGATGGGGACGTTACAGACCATATATTTTTGCAGCACCGATTTTGTTGACAATTTTTGCTACATTGCTTTGGATTGACTGGGGATTCGAGTCTACAGTTGCAAAAGCAGCATATGTATTGATTATGTATATCGGATATGGTATGACAGTAACAATGTATACAATGCCACAGATGGCGATTCTTCCGGCAGCAGTCAAAAATAATCAGACAAGAAATGCGATTATTACAATGGGTGCAGGAACATGTGCATTTATGTTCACAATCGGAAATACATTTACATTGAATATTACCGGATTCTTTAACAGCATTGGATTCAGCAATGGTTATGTTCCATTGATGTTGATTTGCGGAGTGCTTGCATTTATTTCTTTCTGGGGACTATTTGTTACTTCTAAAGGGCAGGAAAAATATCTGCAGCCGGCAGAAAAAGGAAATCCAATGAAGAGTATCAGTATGGTACTGAAGTATAAGGAAGTAATCCCGAATCTGATTGCATGGGTAATGGCTTCTATGGGATACGGAATGATGTTTGCAACATCTGTTTACTATATGATGTACTACTGGGCAAGACCGGATCTGATTGGTGCTTATATGGGAGTTATTTCCATCGGAGCATTAGTTTCTATGATGGTTCTTATGCCAATCGTATTGAAAATCTGCAAGTCAGGATCAAAAGCGTTGATTGTTTCACAGGCATTGTCAATCATTTGTTATGTACTTCTGTTCTTTACAGGAAAGACAAACTTTACATATCTTTGCGTGTTAACATTTATTTCATCTGGCTTCTCTGCTATGCAGAATGCATTGGTAAATGTACTTGTAAATGATACAATTGACTTCATTCAGTTGAAAGAGGGAAAATCTGCAAATGGTGTGATTGCATCGATTAAAGGATTTGCACAGAAATGTGGTAATACAGTAGTAAGTTCCGGTATTCTTGCAGTTCTTGCAGCATCCGGATATATTGCAGGAGCAATTGGACAGCAGCCGGAATCAGCGATGTTTGCTTTGAACTTCTTGAAATTCGGAGCACCATCTATCACAGGAATTATCTTAATTCTCTGTGTAGCTAAGAACCCGATTGCAAAATATGCAAAAGAAATCGAAGATATGAAAGCCAAAATGGATGCAAATGAGTAATAAGAAATAGTGTGTTGAAAAAGTCTCTCCGGAAACAGGGAGACTTTTTAACAAGAAAAGAGGAAAAGTTATATGAAAACAACAGCAGTAAATCCATATCTTCCTTTCTGGGAGACGGTTCCGGATGGAGAACCGCATGTATTTGGAGAAAGAGTCTATATATACGGAAGTCATGACCGATTAAATGGTACATCATTTTGTGAGGGTGACTATGTTTGCTGGAGTGCTCCGGTGGATGATTTGGGGAATTGGACATGCGAGGGGACGATTTATCGGAAGCATCAGGATCCAATTAACGGTGCACCGTACGAAAAGCAAATGCCGGAGTTTGAACCCAGCTTTTTCGGTGCAGGGACACGATTTCTGTATGCACCGGATGTAACCAAAGGACCGGATGGAAGATATTATCTGTATTATGCGTTGGATACAGTAAATATCATTTCAGTGGCAGTATGTGATACTCCGGCAGGACAATATGAATTTTTGGATTATGTCAGAAAAGAGGATGGGAGCATTCCGCAGGTGGGACGTTGGTTTGATCCGGCGATTCTATGTGAAGAAAGTGGAAATTATCTATATTACGGATTTTGCCCGCCAACGCGTTTCCCGGGAATGGAAGAATTGGATATTCCGGGCGGCATGATGATAAAGCTGGCTAATGATATGCATACAATCATCAGTGAGCCGAAATGTGTGGCAAATGGAGTCGGCACGGCGAAAGGAACAGCTTATGAAGCACATCCGTTTTTTGAGGCATCCAGTATCCGCAAATACGGAGAGTGGTACTACCTTGTGTATTCCAGCCTGCAGGGACATGAGCTATGTTATGGGATGGCAAAAACTCCAGAGGGTCCGTTTGAATATAAGGGCGTGATTGTATCTAATGGGGATATCGGTTATAAAGGAAATACACTTCCAGTGAATTATACGGGGAATAACCATGGCGGTCTTGTGGAAATCGGTGGAAAACATTATGTTTTCTGGCATAGACATACACATGGAATCGCATTTTCCAGACAGGGATGTGCAGATGAGGTGCACATACTGGAAGACGGAACAATTCCGCAAATTGAGATCACAAGCTGTGGGCTGAATGGAGAACCACTTCCTGCAAAAGGAAGATATCTGTCTTATATCGCATGTCATCTCACAGAGGAAGATCAAACAAAAGTAGGTCAGGTCGTAATGGGCGGTCCGGGGCAGCCAGTGCCGGAATTACCGGAGGAAATGCCGTATGTGACTGAGGAAGCCGATGCACAAGGGGAACATGGTCTAAAACCGTTTATACGGAACTTGAAGACTGGTGCTGTGGCAGGATATAAGTATTTCCGGTTTGACGGAGATGAGACAACAATCGCATTAGAACTGCGTGGATGCGGTACCGTAGAAGTACATCTTGATACTCCGGATGGAGAGAAAGTTGCAGAAGTTATAGTGGATTCATGCGATTGGAAGATTGTAGATACAAAAATGGAATCATGTGAAGCAGTTCATGCATTGTATTTTATTGTAAAAGAAGGGTGTATGGATTTTGCCGGATTTGAAATAACTATTTAATGTGTTAGCAGTTGTGGGGGGTGGCTTGGATATAGTAGCGGATTCGAGGGCATATACACCAGTAGTCTTTACAACTGCTAATGCATTAAATTAGTTAATTTGTCGAGAATGGCACAAACATGTTTTCGGTAGTCTGATTCTGTTTCCGATATTCCTGGGGTGACATTTTATAAGTCGCGCGGAATACACGAGAGAAATGATCTGCCGAGTTGTACCCGATCTGTTCGGCAATTTCACCGACCTTTAAGTTTGTATTCAGCAGATAATCGATAGCATCTGCAAGACGGAGCCGCTTGATCAGCTCAGTGAATGTATATCCTGTATTCTGCTTGATCAGTGTGCACAGATGTGGTTCACTGTAGTGGAAAAGCTCTGCAAGTGAAGACAAAGTCAGGGTTTGATAATTATGCTGTATATACTGTAATACAAGTGAAAAATCTGACCCCATTTCATAATTGTAGAACTGGATTGTCTGGCTGTAGTTCCGAAGCAGTGAAGAAAACATCAGATTCACATAGCTGATACAGCAGGCATTGCTGTACATATCTTGTTTGTAGGACTCAATCATCATATAACGAATATATTTTTTTAGAGCAAAATTATCCTGCGTAAAAAACTTCAGATAATTGGATTGATTTTCGCCCTGAAGAATCATACGGAAAAAATAGGATAACAAATCTTTCCGGGACATTAACGAAAAGAATGTTGTATCAAAGGTACTCTTACGGATACAGATTGTAAAAATTGTTGAATCGTCCTCTAACAACATATCATGAGCGGATCCGGGGGCAATGATACACAATTCCCCCTCGTGAAGAATATGTGTCTCGTTTTCAAAAATAAAAGTTCCATGACCACTGGAAACAAAATTAATCTCAAAATAATTATGTTTATGCTTGTAAGGGCGTGTATACCGAGGGTGTCGGATAACAAATACATCTCTAGTGTTTGGAATAAGTGCATTTTCCATAACAGTGACATCCAGTGGTGCACCACCGTACAAAGAAAGAGAAAGTGGAAGGGAGTCCACGATTCGATCAAAATCTTCGTCAGTCATATTTTCAAAATTTCCGGTTAAGGAGGGTGTGGGAGCTACTTCGGACAGGAGCCCTTTCTGGTAAAGATATGCTGTCATTTCCGGGAACTGCATACGGTTGCCGGTACGCTGATAATAGTCTTTCATGTGGTTTTGAAATTCTCCGTAAGTCATGTAGTATGGCATATGTAAACTCCTTATTGATAAAATAATATTGTGTTTTCTGTTTACAGATTCACGTAGTCGTGTATGGATGTATTGTATCAAAAAAACAAAACAAGAGCAAGATGACAGTATTAAAATATGTCGGATAGAAAAAAAAACTACATGGAAACCTTTCGAGATTAAACGTAAGATAAATATATGATGTGACTAATTGTGAATAATGAAAGATGAGGAGAAAATGATGTTTGATTTTAAGGCAAAGCCATTTTATTTGAAAGATGAGCAGGTGCAATGGGTAAACGATACATATGAAGGAATGTCTATTAAGGAGAAAATAGGTCAGTTATTCTGTCCAATCGTATTTACAAAAGAGGAGGATGAACTTCGCAAACTGGTGCAGGAAAAACATATCGGAGGAATGCTTTACAGAGAAGGTCCGGGAGAAGAACTCCGTCAGGCGCACAAGATATTGCAGGACGCGGCAAAAATTCCGCTTTTGACAGCATCTAATCTGGAATACGGTGGAAATGGATCAGCTGTTGAGGGAACATACTTTGGACGCGAAATGCTTGTGGCCGCAACAGGGGATACAGAAAAAGCGTATCAGCTTGGTAAGGTGAGCTGCAGTGAAGGTGCGGCGGTCGGTGTGAATTGGTCGTTTGCTCCGGTTGTGGATCTGGATCAGAACTATCACAACCCGATCACAAATGTGCGGACATTTGGAGATGATCTGCAGACTGTCATTGATATGGGAAAAGCCTATATTAAAGCAGCGGAGGAAGAAGGTGTGGCGACATCCGTAAAACATTTCCCGGGAGATGGCGTGGACGAGAGAGATCAGCATCTTTTGACAAGTGTCAATTCATTAAGCTGTGAGGAGTGGGATGCGACATATGGAAAAATCTATGAGGAAATGATAGAGGCAGGTACATTGACCGTAATGGCGGCACACATCGCAATGCCGGCTTATGAGGAATATTTCGACGGTAAACCATGTGAAAAGATTATTCCGGCAACATTGTCAAAGAATCTTATGATACATCTTCTGAGAGAAAAACTTGGCTTTAACGGACTGATCACGACAGATGCGACTCCAATGGTAGGTTTCTGTAGTGCAAGTGATCGTGCAACGGCAGTACCTTTGTCCATAGAAAACGGATGTGATGTCTTCTTGTTCAACCGGAATATGGAGGAAGACTATCGGTTTATGACGGAAGGATATGAAAAAGGAATTCTTTCAGAGGCTAGATTGGAAGAGGCAGTAAAACGAATTCTGGCAACAAAAGCGGCGATGAAGCTGCCGGAGAAAAAAGCGGAAGGAATTCTTGTGCCGGGACCGGAAGCTCTGGAAATATTGAAATGTGAGAAGCATGATGTGTGGGCAAAAGAATGCGCAGATCAGGGCGTTACTCTTGTGAAGGATACACAGAATCTTCTTCCGATTTGTGCAGAAAAGCAGAAACGTATTCTTTTGGAACTGATGGGAGACTTCCCGTCCAATGAACGAGTTTGGACATATTTTAAAGAAAAGCTGGAAAGCGAAGGGTTTGAAGTTACTGTATATGAAAACGAAGGCTTTGAGGTGCTGGAAGACACCGTAGAAAACTTCAAACACAGATATGATCTGATTCTGTATCTTGCCAATATAGAAACGGCATCAAATAAGACTGTATCCCGTCTGAACTGGCATACAATGTTTGGACTTGGAAATAATATGCCGTGGATGGTACATGAGATTCCGGCGGTATTTGTCAGCGTGGGGAATCCATATCATTTGTTGGATGCGCCTATGTTGAAAACATTTATCAACGGATATTGCAATTCGGAATATGTAATGGATGCAGTCATTGAGAAGATGATGGGAAGAAGCGAGTTCAAAGGAACTTCTCCGATTGATCCGTTCTGCGGAAAGATGGACCTGAAGTTCTAAAATCTGACAAAAATAAAGCGAGGAAGACATATATGAAAATAACGAACGTTAGAATAAATGGAATTGAGAATCCGGTGGGATTTCTTTATGAGCGGATTTCTTGTTCATGGAACGTTGAGGATACGGAGAGTCAGAAGCAAACCAATGTGATAATTGAGGTTAGTGAAAAAGTTTCTTTCGAGACAATTTTATACAAAAAGGAAGGCGAAAATCTATGCCAGAGCGGAGAAATTCTTGAGATGGAATTAAAACCTCGAACTACATATTATTATCGTGTCTTTGTGGAAGGAGAGCAAGGAGATCATGCGACAAGTAATGTGTGTACCTTTGAGACAGGAAAAATGGATGAAGCATGGGTCGGAGACTGGATTGCCTCGGCAGCGAAGGATACATTTCATCCAATACTGACTCGTACATTTTCTGTAAGCAAGTCGGTAAAAAGAGCCAGAATGTATATCTGTGGTGTGGGATTATTTGAGGCATATATAAACGGAGAAAAACTGGGTAATGAATATCTGATGCCGTACATCAATCACTATGAAACGAATCTTCAGGTGATGACACTTCCGGTTGCAGTGGAACTTCTGAATGAAGAAAATGATTCAAAGGAAGAAAGCAGAGATATTCAAATAGATATTTTGCTCGGAAAAGGCTGGTATATGGGTACATTCGGTCTTGAAATGAAGGAACATAACTATGGGGATCGTATGGCTGCAATCGCAGAAGTGTATTTGGAATACACCGACGGAAGTGAGGAAGTGATTGCGACGGATGAAACATGGAATTACTGTGGATCAGATATTGAAGATTCCGGTATTTATCTGGGTGAAATTTTGAACCGTCAGCTATGGGAAGAACAAGAGAATCCATTGAAACAGGTGGAGGTATTGAAACATCCGGAAGCAGAAGAAGGAACGAAAAATCTAGAAAAATCACATTTAAGTGACCGGCTCAGTCTTCCTGTTATTGTAAAGGAACAAATAGAGGTACAGGAGATTATTCAGACTCCGGCGGGGGAAATTGTGTTGGATATGGGGCAGAATTTTGCCGGATTTGTAGAATTTACAGCGGATTTTCCGGCAGGGACAAAGATTGTACTGGACTTTGGAGAGATTCTTCAAGAAGGCAATTTCTACAATAAAAACTATAGAGATGCAGTCTCTCAGTTTGTTTATATATCGAATGGAACGAAAGAAGTGGTACGTCCGCATTTTACATTCTACGGATTCCGCTATGTGCGCGTGACCGGATGGCCGGGAATGCCGGAACAGGATGCATTTACCGGAATGGTGATTTATTCAGATATTCACAGAACAGGATATATACAGACAAGTAATCCGAAAATCAATCGTCTGTATGAAAATACTGTCTGGGGATTGAAATCGAATTTCATTGATATGCCGACAGATTGTCCGCAGAGGAGCGAACGATTGGGTTGGACCGGCGATGCACAGGTATTTGCACCGACGGCAAGCTATCATATGGACACAAGAGCATTTTTCCACAAGTTTGCAAAAGATCTGAGAGATGAACAGGTTATGCTGGATGGTGGAATGCCGAATTTCCTGCCGAACCCGGGACATAAGGAAAGTGCCGGAAGTGTGTGGGGAGATATCGCAACATTTTTACCGAATACAATGTATACATATTACGGTAACCTGGATGAAGCTGAGTATTGTTATCCGATGATGAAGGACTGGGTGGACGCTATTGAACGCAAAGATGCTACACGCGGTGAGCGGAAGTATTTGGTTGATTTCGGCGACACCTTCGGCGACTGGCTGGCATTGGACGGTTCGACACCGACCAGCTTCAAGGGGAGTACCGATGATGTGTACATTTCGACGATGTATTATTACCGTTCTGTCCAGATTGTGCGTGAAATGGCAGAACGCCTGAAGAAGTGTGAAGATGCAGCGTATTACTTTGAAATGGAAGAGAAAATCAGACAGGCAGTTTTCCGTGAATTCTTTACACCGAGCGGAAGACTTGCTATCGACACACAGGCGGCTTATGTAGTTGCATTAAAATTCGGGATATATATTGACAGGAATAAAATCATTGAACAGTTCAAGCTTCGTCTGAAAAAGGATTTGAATCAGATTAAATGTGGCTTTGTCGGAGCACCGCTTCTGTGTACAGTGCTTGCAGAGGCAGGAGAATATGAACTTGCATATGATTTTCTGCTCAAAGAAGGATTCCCAAGCTGGCTTTACAGTGTGAATCTGGGCGCGACAACCATCTGGGAGAGATGGAATTCCGTGATGCCGGATGGAACAATCAGTGATACGGGAATGAATTCCCTGAATCATTACGCATATGGTTCCGTTATGGAATTTGTGTATGCACATGTAGCGGGAATTCGTCTGTTGGAGCCGGGATTTAAGCGTGCTGTAATCGCACCGCATCCGGATATCCGTCTGAGAAATGTTGCCTGCACCTATGAGTCGGTGAATGGTTCTTATGTATGTGACTGGAAGATAGAAGAGGATGGTATGTTCACAGGCCATATTGAGATTCCATTCAACTGTGAAGCAGAGGTAGAACTGCCGGGATATCCGGAAGGAAAACAAATATTGGGGGCGGGAACTTATGATTTCAGCTACAGGCCTGAAGAGGATTTGAGAAAGCCGTACAGCAGGGAAACAACACTTGGAAGACTTGCACAGGATTCGAAGGCAATGGGAATACTTGGAAAATATGCACCGGCACTTGCAGGAATCGCTGCATCAGGAGATCCGGAAATGGGAGCGAAATCTTTGGAGGCACTGTCTCATATGGGATTTCTGCCGTTTGATCCGGCACAGTTGGAGACTGCAATTGAGGAAATCAGAGAATTGATCGTAGAATAATTACGCAGTAGTTTGAGTTTTAGCTGACCCAAAATCAAGTGGAGTAGGAACAGATAGAAAAAATGAGGAAGATATTAAATATGAAAGCATTTATTTTTGATTTAGACGGAGTAATCGTATTCACAGATAAATTTCATTATCAAGCATGGAAGAAAATGTCGGATGAGATGGGAATCTATTTTGATGAGACAATTAATAATCGTCTCCGTGGTGTAAGCCGGGCAGAAAGCTTGGAGATTATTTTGGAACGATATGAAGGAAAACCATTGAGTGCAGAGAAAAAAGCAGAGCTAATGGAAGAGAAAAATAATACCTATCGTGAGTTACTTGCAACAATGACACCGGCTGATGTATCTGATGAAGTCAGAGAAACATTAAAAAAACTGCGTGAAGCCGGATTTAAATTGTCTATCGGATCTTCCAGTAAAAATGCAAGATTTATTTTGGAAAAAGTAGAATTGCTGGATGCATTTGATGCAATTTCAGATGGAAATAATATTACGCATTCAAAACCAGATCCGGAGGTGTTCATCAAAGCAGGTGAGTTCCTAGGAATTGAGGCAAAAGAATGTGTTGTAGTAGAAGATGCTTATGCGGGAATTGACGCAGCAAAGGTAGCAGGTATGACAGCGGTAGGTATCGGGGACGCAGCAAGCTATGAGAAAGCGGATTACAAGATATCAAAGTTTGACGAATTACTGAATATTTGAAAAAGGGAGACCAGCTATGAAAATAAAAGAGTTAGTTAGTCAAATGACATTAGAGGAAAAGGCAGGGATGTGTTCGGGACTGGATTTTTGGCATCTTAAGTCAGTTGAGAGGCTGGGAATACCAAGTGTTATGGTAAGAAACAGTCAGTAAAAAGTGAAAACAAAGAAACGGAGTCGAATATGATATGATTTTATACCAGATGTTTGAATTGAAATTTCACGGAGAAGAACCAGTTGGCTCACAGGTTGATGTTGATGTGTCAGCTGAATTTACATGTGGAAGTATTACAAAAAAAGTAAAAGGTTTTTATGCAGGAAATGGAATATATAAAGTGCGTTTTCTTCCGCAGCAGGCCGGTACATATGACTGGAAGGTGACCGGTGTGGTCAGCGGAGAGGGGCAGGAAGTGTGTACGACAGAAAATGCAGGACACGGTCTTGTGAGAGCAGTAGATACACATTTTGAATTTGAGGATGGAACTCGTTATATTCCGTTTGGAACTACAATTTATGCATTGATTAATCAATCGGAAGAATTAATTGAAACAACGCTAGACAGTCTTGAAAAAGCACCGTTTAATAAGCTTCGTCACTGTGTATTCCCAAAACACTATGACTATAATCACAATGAACCACAATATTATGCATTTGAAAAAGATGAAAATGGAAAATGGGATGTGAATCGTCCTTGCTTTGCATTCTGGGATCATTTCGAAAAGATCCTTGCAAGACTTTCAGAATTGAAAATTCAGTCGGATTTAATTTTATTCCATCCATATGACAGATGGGGCTTCTCAGAATTGTCAAGAGAGGAGAATCACGTTTATCTTGATTATTTGATCCGAAGACTTGCTTCCTATCCGGATCTTTGGTGGAGTATGTCAAATGAATATGATCTTGTATTCTCGAAGACAATGGATGACTGGTACGATATAGAAGAATATGTTGCGAATGAAGATCCATACGGACATCTCCTTAGCAATCACAACTGTTTTGGATTTTATGATTTTACAAGAGAGAATATTACACACTGCAGTATTCAGATTTCATTGCTATATAAGGCCGCCGTCTGGATTGAACAGTATTGTAAACCAGTGATTTATGATGAATGCTGTTATGAAGGAAATCTAGAATTGGCATGGGGGAATATTTCTGCGCAGGAGATGACATCGCGCTTCTGGAAAGCTTATGCAGTAGGTGCATATGCGACACATGGTGAAACGTATCTGTCAAATGATGAGATTCTGTGGTGGGCAAGAGGTGGCAGACTTAAAGGGCATAGTCCAGAAAGAATTGCATTTCTCAGAGAAGTGATGGAAAGTATTCCGGGAACATTAAGACCATGGCATGCAATGCCATATCTTGGAGAGAACGCAGCAGATGATATAGCGAAATATGGCAGTCTGATGGAGAGTCCATTCTTCAATCTGATGAAAAGTCTTCCACAGGAAGTCAAAGATCAAGATGCAGAAAAGATGACACAGTATACGGGACAGAGTGAGAGGGCATTTATTCGTTACTTTAATGCAGAATGCTGTGCACAGTATCATATGAGTCTTCCGGAAGATAAAGATTATAAAGTAGAGATTATCGATACATGGGAGATGACAAGAGTGACATTTGCAGAACACGCAAGTGGGCAGATTGTAGTTGAACTTCCGGGGAAAGAAAGAATGGCAGTATTAGCAATTGAAAACTAGCAAGGCGAAATGGCTCGACTGGCAGGCACAGGGAACCCGTGTGACTCAGAACTTTTTTCATGACAACACAGTGCCTTTTTTGCGTGAGGACGCTGAACCTGGATTGGAACTTTTCCAGGCTATGGGTGAAGACGTATTTATTGAAGTATCTCATGGCCCGACACTTTTGGACAACAACATTTTTCTTTCAGCAAGAGCAGTAAAACTGGACACGCAGGGTGTTGCATTTGTACATAATCTGATTGGTGGTTCTTTGACCACTGGGAAGATGATTTGTACTGAAACGCTGGGTATGGCTTTTGAACCGGAACAGTATTTTGAAAATCCAGATGGCACACTAATTACTTTTAATGAGGATTATTTTGGCTCATTCCGAAATAAAATTCCGACGGTTGGGCCTTTGGAAAAATCAAACGTTAAGAAAAGCGAAATTATTCTGGCTAAAGATATTTTTTAATAGAAAGAGGGGAGTTGAGGGGACTGCTGGCTGTACAGCAGATTTTCAGTTCTATATCAGGACGGAAATCGAAAGTGAAATACGTCTAAAATCGAGGGTATGGGGAAACGAAATCCCGATCAAGAAAAAACATGAAGAAACAGGGAGCCCAAGGAAATACTGTTAAACATGGGTGGATCTTGCTCTTAGTGTTTTAGAAACTTTATTGATAAATGAAAATACTAAGAGCAAGATCCACCCGGTAATACAATATCCCATTTTATGGGATTTGTATTCTGACCGTGTTGTACTCTTGATGGGAAATCCCATACCCGAAAAGATAAATATTGGTTCACATGGCATGTTCACAACTTCGAAATAAATCGAAGAAAAATGCATATTCAGACAAAAATGGAAGACTTTCATTCTGACGAGTGGAGGTCTTCTTTTTATGCTTAAAGGAAGAAATCAATTTATGCATTTTAAAATTTTTCTACATAAGGTTGTAAAACAGCCCTTCAGGCTTTCTATAGGTGAAAGCAATTAACAAAGAATGTAAATCAGAAGGAGGACTTTATGGATGGAGAAAACAAGTTTTATTAGTGCAGACACAAAGCTACCGTTGTATTTGCCATTTCCAAACTATTTGTTGCAATTGGATATTAGTCAGACGGCAAGGGTGCTGTATGCGTTGCTTTTGAACCGGGCAACATTATCTCAGAAGAATGAGTGGGTGGATGAGCGAGGGCGAGTTTTTATTGTGTTTCCGATTGAGGAACTGGCGAAAGAGATGCGCAAGGGTAGGACAACAATAAAGGCAGCATTGAACGAATTATCGGGAGCAGGATTGTTTGAACGTATCAGAACAGACTTTGGTTACTAATAACTGTACTAAAACAAATTATAACAGTAACAAAAGAGATATCAGGTCAATGGATTATACATTTGAAGAGGGAGAGAGTTTTTGATGAGAGAAGAAGAGAAAGATTTTATTGGAAAAGATGGATTACTTTATTGTGGTGTTTGTAAAGAACCAAAAGAAGCCTTTTTGCCGAAAGAGATTCGCTTTGGACATTTTGACAGACATCCATCTATGTGTGCCTGTATGAGAGAGGAAGTAGCGAAAGAGGAAAGCAGAGCCAGAAAAATGGAACACCATAATACAATGGAGCGGTTGAAATCAAGGCGCTTTCAGAATAGGAATATGCTGAATTGGAGATTTGAAAATGATAATGGGATGAATGAAAAAATTGAGCTAGCAAAAACCTATGTTGAAAAATGGGAGTCCGTAAAAGAAAAAAATCTTGGATTGTTTCTGTGGGGAAGTGTTGGTACAGGGAAGAGTTATATGGCTGGCTGTATTGCCAATGCATTGTTGGACAAAGAGGTTTCCGTCCATATGACAAACTTTGCGAAAATATTAAACGATTTACAAGCTAAATATGATGGACGGAATGAATATATTAATTATCTTTGTGGTTTCCAATTGCTCATTATTGACGATTTAGGGGTTGAACGAGGCACAGAGTATGGGCTTGAACAGCTTTATAATGTGGTTGATTCCAGATACCGTACCAGGAAACCATTCATTGTTACTACCAATTTGACATTGAAGGAAATAAAGAATACGATAGATTTAAGTTATAAGAGAATTTATGATCGTGTGCTCGAAATGTGAGGAGGATGTGCATATGTAAGAAATCCCGATTTGGGAAAAAACAAATTTAACAATACGTGGGGCTGCGGAGTATTCTAATATTGGAATTAACCGGATTGAGGAGCTGTTGAAGCAACCGATGTGTAGCTTTGTATTGTATGTTGGAAAGAAAAAGTTGGTAAAAAGAAAAGCATTTGAAAAGTTCTTGTCGGAATCTTTAGTATTATGACCAAATTATGGAAATTATTGAAAATCTGATAATTTACTTTTGGGGCTTAATATGTTACATTATAACGTAGGTATTAAGGCTCTTTAGAACGAAAGGAGCTTTTACCATATGGGAAAAGATTTAAAAGGAAAAGAGCTAGGTGTCGGAATATGCCAGCGACCAGATGGATATTATGTTGGGAGATTTACGACCAAATACGGAAAACGTAAACAGAAATTATTCCGAAAGTTACAAGAGTGCAGACAATCCTTAAGAAACAGAAACAAAAGAATGCTTGTTTCAAATTAATTCCAATAGAATGGTCAGAGTTTGTATTTCTATGTAAAAAAGGCACTCCGGTAAAAAATAGCACTTATGATACCATGCTGTTCAAACTGTGTGATAAAATCGGGATTCCAAGATTTTCGATGCATGTACTTCGACATACATTTGCGACCAGATGCATTGAAGGAGGAATGAAACCAAAGACTTTACAGACAATTTTGGGACATTCCAATATTGGGATTACCATGAATTTGTATGTACACACGACAGAAGATGAAAAGCAAAAAGAGATTGAAAAAATCGCAGCATCGCTCAAAGTGGTGTAAACTGGTACATAAATTGGTACATTACCAAATTGAGTGAGCGCAAAACCCAGTAAAATAAAGCAATTTAAAAGGAGATAGATGAAAGATGAAATTAGGAATCGTTGGATTACCGAATGTTGGGAAAAGCACATTGTTTAACTCATTGACAAAGGCAGGGGCGGAGTCTGCGAATTACCCGTTCTGCACGATTGATCCGAATGTGGGCGTCGTAACAGTGCCGGACAAGCGTCTTGACGTGCTGGGAGAAATGTACCACACAAAAAAGATCGTTCCCGCGGCCATCGAATTTGTAGATATAGCGGGCCTTGTAAAGGGAGCATCCAAGGGGGAAGGCCTGGGAAACCAGTTTCTCGCAAACATTCGCGAGGTAGATGCGATTGTGCATGTGGTGAGATGTTTTGAGGACGGCAATATCGTACATGTGGATGGCAGCATTGATCCACTGCGCGATATAGAGACGATCAATCTGGAACTGATCTTCTCCGATCTCGAGATACTGGAGAGAAGAATTTCAAAAACCACAAAGGTAGCAAGAAACGATAAAGCAGCGGCAAAAGAACTCGGTCTTCTGGAGCGGATTAAAGAGCACCTGGAAGAGAATAAAATGGCAAAAAGCTTCGGCACAGACGATGAAGACGAGCAGGGCTGGCTGGAGAGCTATAACCTGCTGACCCGCAAGCCGGTTATCTTTGCGGCAAATGTAACCGAGGACGACCTGGAAGATGACGGAGCCTCCAACGCTGGCGTGCAGGCAGTGCGTGAGTACGCAGAGCGCGAAGAGTGTGAGGTATTCGTGGTCTGTGCCCAGATCGAGCAGGAAATAGCGGAGCTGGATGACGAAGAGAAAAAAATGTTTTTGGAAGATTTAGGATTAGAAGAGTCAGGACTGGAAAAACTGATAAAAGCCAGTTACCATCTTCTGGGCCTGATCAGCTATCTGACGGCCGGTGAGCCGGAAGTCCGCGCATGGACAATCAAGCGCGGCACAAAAGCGCCGCAGGCTGCCGGAAAGATCCACACCGATTTTGAGCGCGGATTTATCCGTGCAGAAATCGTAAGCTATGACGACCTGATGGCTTGTGGGACACATGCTGCGGCCAAAGAAAAAGGGCTTGTCAGACTGGAAGGAAAAGAATACGTAGTACAGGACGGAGACATTATTTTGTTTCGGTTTAATGTATAGGGTTCAGACCCCTCTGAACAATCCTACAGGAAGGGAGCATAGGACATGCATTATAATATAAATTTCCCGCATTTGGGAATTCATCTGGAACACGTAGAGAAATCGATTACTGTTTTCGGATTTGAGATTGCTTTTTACGGGATTATCATCGGATGTGCGATTCTGATTGGTTTTTTGATAGCCACATCTGAGGCGAAGCGGACGAGGCAGAATCCGGAGGATTATCTGGATATGGGTATCATCGGCGTTGTCTGCGGCATTGCAGGTGCAAGGCTGTACTATGTTGTATTCTCCTGGGATATGTATAAGGATAATCTTCTCGATATTCTGAACCTCCGTGAAGGCGGGCTGGGGATCTATGGCGGCGTGATTGCGGCGGTGATTACGGTAATCATCTGCGCGAAGGTCAAACGCCTGAATGCGCCCCAGATATTTGATACGGTGGCATTAGCGATCCTGAACGGACAGATGCTTGGACGCTGGGGGAATTTTTTCAACCGGGAGGCGTTTGGAGAATATACAGACAGCCTTTTCGCGATGCAGCTGCCTTTGGACGCGGTGCGGGACAGTGATGTGACGGAGACGATGAGGGCCAATATGCAGGTGGTGGATGGCGTCAGCTATATCCAGGTCCATCCCACATTTCTGTACGAGTCGGTCTGGTGCCTGATTTTGTTTATTATTTTGTTTCTTTACAGAAAGCATAAGAAGTACGAAGGGGAACTGTTCCTGCTGTATTTGTTTGGATATGGGCTGGGAAGAGTGTGGATCGAAGGACTGAGGACAGACCAGCTGTTAATTCCTGGGATTGGGTTCCCGGTTTCACAGCTGCTGGCCGGGCTGATTGTTGTTGTAACCGGCGGCCTTCTGATTTATCTATGGCGGAATCATAAGCGGATGCCTTTTCTGAGGAGCGGGAGGAAATATGAACCGCTGCCGGATAAACCTGTGGGGAAGAAACGGCCGAAGGCGAAAGACAGGCTGTTTAAATAGGAGTCGCTAAATAAAGGAATAGCCGCCAGCCTCCTAAGGGCACATATGCCGTTGCGAATTGCGGACACAGTCCTAAGACATTCTAAGAAGGAGCCAGCCACGAAAGTGGGGCACGGGATGGCACATCACGAGAAATCCGATGATTTCCCGCGCTGGGCCATCCGCATTTATGATTCGGAATCATAAATGCTCCCCACTTTCGCGGCTGGCTCCTTCTAAGAATTTCTAAGGTCTGCTTTAGCAATTCGCAACGGTATATGTGCCCTTAGGAGGCTGGCGGCTATCCCTTCATTTTGCTGGGTGCATCCAATCGGCAGAAAGATGGTATCTGGTTTATTAGTAGAGGCAGATTTGAACGGATATAGTGCCGTATGGGGGAAGTGAAGCAGATTGTAGATGGATCGAAAGAGATGCTGGATGCAACGCTTTCATGTGACGGACTGAAAGTAGCTGCAATGCTGGAAAAGATCCATGACCGGGAAATTCCGTTTCTTGAATATAATGATGAGAATGCACTAGCTTGTTTCATTACGTTAAGTTATTTATATGCAAGGAAGGATTACAGAATCGAACGGGAAGCCAAAAGTGGCAAAGGATACTGTGACTATCTTTTTATACCAAAGAAAAAAGGAAGAACAGCGATCATTCTTGAGTTAAAAGTAGATGATACCCCGGAGAATGCAATTTGTCAGATAAAACAAAAGAACTACATGCAGAAAGTAGAAGAAAGCAGCGAGATTTTACTGGTTAGGATCAGCTATGATAAGAAAGTAAAAAGGCATCAGTGCCTTATTGAAAAGTATACTACTAAATGACAGGCAAAGATGTGAAATGTAAGCACAGGCAGTGGATAAAAACATGTAAAAGTCCCGAATGACGGTTGTTGTTTGGGGCTTTTTTGCTGTGATATAAATAAAAAACGTATTTCTAAGTATTCGTCAGAATACATATAAAGTTGATATTAGTGCTTTGAAGGAACGAGGTACCGCATCCCATCGGATTCCCATATATTTCCCTTCGTAAAAAATTATTACGGGACGAAAGTGTTATGCTATAATTATAAAAAACCCCGGAGGCGGTCATGAAAAAGAAAAGTATCTGGATAAGCGCAGTTATTATCATTTGTCTTTTATTCTGGCTGGTTGTGAATTGCTTTGACTATGGCGCAGAGAAAAGGAAAAAGAGCGTTCAGGTAGCAGTATCGTTCAGCGATACAAAAAACGCACGGACAACTGCCATATGGCAGGATGTTTTGGAGAATCTGGAAAGGCAGGGCTTTACAGTCGCGTGGAGAGATGCAGATGCCGATATAGATAAGCAGAAACACGATATACAGGAATTATTAGAATATGAACCGGAATACCTGGCAGTTATGCCTGTGAAAACGATAGGGCTCGAAGAAAGCCTGCGCCAGGCGGATCAGGGAAAAGCAAAGATTATCATGCTGGACAGGCTGGCCGACAACATAGAAGACGTCTCTATTATGGCAGAGATCAGAACCGATGCACTGTGGGAAGGGGAAGCCTGTGCGGATCTTCTGGCACAGTTTTTTGACGGCAGAGAAGGAAAGATTCTGGAAGTACGCGGAGAAAATGGCTCATCCATTAACAGGATGCATAATATCGGATTCAGAAACCGATTAAGCAAGTACGGCAATCTGGAAATCACGGCAAGCACGGAGGGGAATGGGGATCGGGGAACCGCCAGGAATAATGTCATGAGTTTTCTTTTAAACCATCCGGATTCAATCGACGCTATCTTTGCCAACACGGATGAAGAAGGCATTGGAGCGGTTCATGCCTTGGAAGAACTGGGGCTTCGGGAACAGATTACCGTAGTCTCAGTGAATGGGATCAAAGATGTAAAAACAGCGATACAGGCAGGCGGATATTATGGCTGTGTCGAGGCATCTCCATATCTGGGGAGAGAACTGGCGGAACTGATCGCTAAAGACATGCAGGGGGTACAGACCCAGAGCAGCATGGTGACAAGGGGAAATGTATTTACTGTAAGTAATCTTGATGAAATGCAGGGGTATTAGAAGATGAAGAGAAAATCAATCCGGGACAAGCTGTTGAAGAACTTTGCGCTTTTTTCCCTGATACCGGTCGTACTTTTTTGTATCGTAATGCTGCTTTACATATCTGCAAATGTGCAGGAAAAAAGAAAGAATGAGATAACCACGAATCTCGGGAATCAGGCGGCCCAGCTGGATAAGCTTCTCCAGCAGGCCTATCAGATCGGTCAGACGATAGCGGGAGATGAAGTGGTTAACCGGGAATTATCGCGGAATTTTTCAGACGCGCAGGAACTTCATGAGAGTGAAATAAAGCTGAACAGTTTATTGTTGGGGACATCCGGGTATTTTGATGAGGCCATCAAGATCTACATTGTCGGAGAAAATGGCGGCGTATATAAGGACAGCCCATACTCACTCCAGGAAAAAGATTATAAATCCCAGGACTGGTATAAGCTGATAAAAGAGATAAAGGAACCAAACTGGTTTGAACTGCACAGTGAATCCTTTTTTGTCAGTACGGCCGAAACGGAATTTGTCTCTCTGGCAATTCCGGTAACGGCAGAGAAAACAGGCCGTATGCTGGGCAGTGTGATGGTAGAAGTGGCGGTATCGGATATTCTGCGCAACAGCAAGTATCAGGAGGAACGTGGAGAATTATACTTGTTTTACCCGGACACACAGATCAGAATCAGGGATGGACAGGTGAAGCTCTATGACGATGACAGAGTTACGCTAATTTGTGAAAATGGTATAGCGGGCCATGAGGAAGTGGTGGAAGAAATGCCGGAAGTTCTGGAGGCGTCCAGGTTTCTGACATACTGGAAAAAAGATTTTCCGGAAAAAGATTTTGGAACCATCTCGAAGTTTATTACGGCCTACCAGCAGCTCCATACAAATGACTGGATTATCGCCTATTACATGCCTCAGGCTGCATACTACAGTCTTTTGATCAACGTGCTGGCGGTGTCGGTTATCGTAACCATCCTCCTGATTGTGATAGGCGGGTACATATCTTACCGAGTGGCCGGCAGCATCACCAGGCCGATTCTGTCCCTGAAGAAGTCCGTGGAAAAGGTGCAGGAGGGGAATTTTGAAATAGCGGTTACATGTGAATCAGAGGACGAGATTGGGGAGCTGGGGAGCCAGTTTAATGTCATGGTTGTGGAAATACGGAACCTGATGGAGCGCATTCAGAAGGAACACGAGCGGCAGCGCCACTATGAACTGCTTCTGCTTCAGGCACAGATCAATCCCCATTTCTTATATAACACGCTGGATTCCCTTATGTGGCTGATTCGCATGAACGAACAGAGGGACGCAGAGAACATGCTGGAGGCCCTGACCCGTTTCTTTAAAACGGGTTTAAACAATGGCAGGGAAGAAGTGTCCCTTAAATATGAAATCTCGAATGTTGAAAGCTACCTGACGATTCAGCTTATGAGATATAAGAAGAAGCTTTCATTTTCCATATATCTGGAGGAAGACATCAGGGATTTTTTACTCCCGAAGCTAATCCTCCAGCCCCTGGTAGAAAATTCGATTTACCACGGAATCAAGGGGAAAGAGGACGGAGGGAAGATCCGGATTGACTGCAGGAGAAAAAATGGGAGAATCGTTCTTATGGTGGAAGACAATGGGCTTGGAATGCCAAAGGAACGCTGCCGGAAAATCCAGAGACAACTTTCGGAAGGGTTTGTGGAGGAATCTGAGAGCTACGGGCTTACCAATGTGAACGAGCGGCTGAAGCTTTTCTTCGGAGCTGCGTGCAGGATGAAGGTTGAGAGCAAAGAAGGGGCAGGGATGAAAGTTCTGATCGAGATAAGAGAGGAGCGTATGCATGTATAGATTGGTGATCGCAGACGATGATGAAATACAGCTGAAGGGAATGTGCTGTGCGTTTCCATGGGAGGAGCTGGGGATTGAAGTGGCAGCCGGAGTCGAGGATGGGGATCAGGCGCTGGAAGCAGCGATTGAAAAGCAGGCGGATATCCTTCTGACAGATATTAAGATGTCAAATATGGATGGGCTGCACCTGACGGAACAGATCAAAAAGCAGTGTCCGGAGATTCAGGTGGTCATTATGAGCGCTTATGATGATTTTCAATTTGCACAGAAGGCGCTGCGGCTGGGCGTGGACGATTATCTACTGAAGCCGATTGACCTGAGCCAGCTCCGGGAGACGATGAGGCAGATTGTATATCAGAAAAATGAAAAGAAACGGGCGGAGACTCTGAGAAAACATAGCAGCGGACTGGAAGAAATCGTGCTTGAGGACGAAAAGATCCTGGAGGAAACCTTTTTTAAGAACGTTCTGAACCAGAAATACACAAGAGAAGTGTGCCGTAAACTGGAGAAGCCTTTTCAGAAACAGGAGAGTCAAAAGTGGCTTGTTATGGAGGCCATGTTTGACGATGATGAGAAGGAGACGGAAATAAACCAGATCGTGAAGAGCGTCTGCCAGATGCGCGGATACCAGTATATCTGTAGTTTTGGACACAGTCTGATCTGCTGCTGGGGCAGCGGGGAAAGGATAGAAGCGGATGCCGGCAGCTTCAAAGAAGAATGCAGAAAGAGGATACGGGAGAGAAATATGCCAGCCACAATATCATTTATCATGGGGCCGGCGGTATCGGAGTTATACTACCTGGGTCTGTCGTACGAAAAAGTCCGCCAGATATGCAGCTACCAGTTCAGCGAGGAAAAGGGCAAGGATTTGACGGAGAAAGATCTGGATAAATATTTTGACCAGCATCATACCGTAAATAAAAGTCTTGTGGAATATCTGGCAAAATTAGTTCTGATGGGAAATACGGAGATGATCCATGAGTATGTGGAAAGGCTGAAAAATAACCTGAGGTATACAGGAAGTGATTCTTTGCTGATGCTGTCTTTTTCTCTGAGTTCCATATTAGGGGAGCTGGGGAAAACCCAGCAGCTTGCAGAAACAGGTGAAGCCGGTCTGGATGAAGTATACCGTCATGTGATCAAACAAAAAACGCTGGACGATGCAATGGAGCTTCTGGAAACGGAACTGATAAAGATGGCTGAGCGTTTCAAGGCCGGAGATGCCATATCCAACGATCAAATGATCAAGAAGGCATGTGAGTATATAGAAGAGCATTTTGCCGAGCCGGGCCTCCGGATTGGAGAGGTTGCCGGGCATACGGGCTTAAGCCCCAATTATTTCAGTTCGGTCTTTACGGAAGTGACAGGGGAAAGTTTTACAGATTATCTGATCGGCAGAAGGATGAAAGAGGCCCAGCTGCTCCTGACGAACTCCGATTATAAGATCCAGGAGATTGGCTATATGTCTGGATATGATAATCCCGCTTATTTTAGTGCGGCTTTTAAGAAATATACGGGAGTCAGTGTTTCACAATATAAAAAAATGATTAAAGGAATCGGGGGCGGAGAGAGCGTATAGCATCCGCCTTCTTTTTTTAGGGAACCCTGGCTGAATGTTTATCTTAACCCGAAATCCGTTCAATATGAAAGAGAGTATGATATCTAAAGTTTATCGTATGATATTGGATTATCAGATTGGACAATGAAAATTATAATAGAACTATCTTAAATAGAACTGTTTCATATAGGAAGGAGAAAATTTATGAAAAAGAAAGTTTTAAGTATTCTGGTAGCGGCGGTGATGGTGATGTCCCTTGGGGCATGCAGCCTGGTGAAGACTTCGGATGATTCAGCAGGAGGTTCTTCCGACACGAAAGAGAAAAAGGACGGAACCCTGAAGGTAGGGTATACCGTACAAAGCATGGAAAATGCGTACTTTGTTTCCATTGTGGAGGGGATGAAGGCTGCGGCCAAGGAAAAAGGAATCGATCTGGTAGTTGCAGATGCTGAGGCAGATGCATCAAAGCATATCAGCCAGATTGAAGATTTTGTATCTCAGGGTGTGGATGCCATCATCATCAGTCCGGTGGATCAGGAAGCGCCTGCAGATGCGGTAAAGAAGGCTCAGGAAGCAGGGATACCGGTTATCAGCCTTGACCAGGAAGTAAAGGGTTCGGATGCATTTTTCGGCATCGATGAAGAAGAATACGGACGGCTTGGCGGAGAGCTTGCAGGGCAATGGCTGAACGAGAAAGAAAGCGACGGCACAATCGACGATATTGCAAACGATAAGGGCGAGATTGAGGTCGTGGTTGTCCGCTATGACCAGATACCGTCAGTTATCAAACGTGCAGACGGCTTAAAACAAGGGCTGGAAGACACTTATACCGGCGACAAGAAGATCAACTATGTCTACGAGCAGAACGCCGCGGATGCCGATACAGGTTACAACCTGTCCGAAACAGCCTTAACGTCCAATCCGGGTGTTTCAATGTTCATCTGCATCAACGATTCCTCCGCGCTGGGCGTATACGAATCCTGTCTCACACATAAAGAGCACACACCGGACAATACCTGTATCATCGGTCTGGATGCACTGCCGGAAGCGCTCAAGCTGATCTCCCAAGATACAATGTATCAGGGAACCGTAGACATCAAGCCCGCCGAAAAAGGTGCGGAAGTATTGGATTTAGTACAGGATGTATTGGAAAACGGACCGAAATCAGAACAGATCGTCTATGAAATGAGCCAGGTAACAAAAGAGAACATTGGGGATTATGATATTGAATAGGCGCTGAAAATCAACTGTATATTTTAAGAAAATTCTGAAAATGGAGGGCAAAGGGGTCTGACCCCTATGAATGATGGAGCAGAAAATACTTGAATTAAGACATATTACAAAGCTTTATCCCGGTGTTGTGGCCCTTGATGACGTCTCCCTGGGGTTCTCCCGGGGAGAGGTGCATGCGATTGTCGGTGAAAATGGAGCAGGCAAATCTACCTTTATTAAAGTGATTACCGGAGCTATTGCACCAACGCAGGGGACGCTCATATTTGAAGGAAAACAAATCGAGGACAATACGCCACAGAAATCGATGGCGCTGGGGATCACGGCGATCTATCAGGAGCTTAATCTTCTGAAACACTTGTCTGTGGCAGAAAATATTTATTATAACCGGTACCGAAAAAAAAGAGGGCTTATTGATTTTCGTGGGATGGAAGAGGATGCGGCAAAGGTTTTAGACAGACTTGGCGTGAAGATAGATCCTAAGATGCTGGTCAAAGACCTGTCGGTCGGTTATCAGCAGCTAGTGGAAATCGCAAAGTCACTTTCACAGGATGTGAAGGTTATGATTATGGATGAGCCGTCCGCTGCTCTGACAAACAGTGAACTGGAGTATTTGTTTGAGATTGTAAAAACCCTGAAGCAGGAAGGCATGGCAATCCTGTACATTTCACACCGTATGGAAGAAATATTTCAATTGTGTGATAAAGTTTCTGTTTTCCGTGACGGGCATTACATAAAGACAATGGATGTAAAGGACACCACACAGGAAGAACTGATCCGGCTGATGGTAAACCGGGAATTAAATGATACGTTTCCGGAATTTATTCCGGATAGAGGCGAAAAAGTTCTGGAGGTCCAAAACGTATGTACCGAGCTTTTAAAAGAGGTATCTTTTGAGGCCTACCGCGGTGAAAGACTTGGGTTTGCAGGGCTGGTCGGCGCAGGTCGTACAGAGACGGCAAGGGCGGTATACGGGGCGGATAAGATGCAGAAGGGAGAGATCCGGATCAAGGGACGTTCCGTAAATATCCAGTCTCCGGAGGATGCCATAAAACATGGGATTGCACTGATTCCCGAGGACAGGAAGCAGCAGGGGCTGTTTTTGAACATGTCTGTAAAAGATAATATCAGTTTTGTATACGCACCCCGGATTACAAATGTTCTTGTGTTGATTAACGGAAATAAAGAAGAGGAAGCCTGCCGGCAGCAGATTGAGAAGCTGACCGTAAAAACTCCGACTATGCGGCAGCTTGTCAAGAACTTAAGCGGCGGAAACCAGCAGAAAGGTTACTATTCACAGTCGATTTAGCGTTCATTCTTTAGGAAGCTCGTAACAGAGCTTCTTTTTCTTTGCCATAATGCA